>DATLUW010000479.1:0-12972 GCA_035577825.1 Actinomycetota bacterium
GCTTTGTCGATGTACTTGAGCGCCTTGCGGAGGGTGAACACGGCCGCCTGGTGGTCGCGCGCGCCCTTCGCGTTCTCGGCGCGGACGGTGGAGGCCGTGCCCTCGCCCTCGCCGCCGGCGCTGGCGTATGCGCGCTCGGGGTTGAACACCAGCTTCACGGACCGGAACAGGTTCCGGGGCGTCAGGTCGCGCGTCGGCTGTGGCTTGCCGCCCGGCGTCGGCGTCGGGATCTGCTGACCCGCGTACGAAATCGACGGCGGTGGCTCGCTGACGCCGCCGAACAGGTCCGGCTCGCCTCCGGTTGGCGGCTGTGCCGTTTTCCGACCGGGTTTGACGTCCTCCTCGCCCGGCTCACCTCGCGGCGTGCGCCCGGAATGGCCGGTGGCGATCTCCTCACCCTTGTTGCGGGCGTTCACCTCCCATTGGGTGCCGCCCTCCTCGACCTGCTTCTGGGTCATCCGGGCGAGGTCGCCGAGGTCGTCGCGTGACAGCGGCCCGCCCTTCGTGACCACGACGTCGAGGAACTGCGCCGCGTTCTCCGGGCCGCCGCGGATCCGGCCGGCCGAGTTGAGGAGGAAGTGCGACCCGGGGACGAGTTTCGGCTGGGCGGTAAACTCGATGGGGACGCCGTGCAGCTTCCCGCGCCAGGTCGTGACGTCGCCGGCGGCCGTCTTGTGCGTCACCTTGCCGGCGGTGTGCGACACCTTCTCGAACGGCCACTCGGATTCCGGCTCCTGCTGCGCGAATAGTCCGCCAGCTGGCTCCTCGGCCGGCTTGAACGCCCGACGGACGGCCTCGGCGCGACGGGTCGGACCCATCGTCTTGCTGAGGTGTCGCTCCCAGGCGCGGTCGAGCGCCTCCGACAGCTGGGGGTTCTCGACCTGGGTCTGGTCCTCGCCGAACGGCTCCTCGAGGAAGGCTCCTGGATCCTTGACGAACCGCGCCGCGTCCTTCTCCGACAGGCCGGCGTCGTCGGCGATGGCTTTCAGCTGTGCCGGCGAGTTCCACTCGGCTGGCTGCGCGATCTGGTCGGTGTAGTCGGCGCGCTCGCCAAAATCGCCGAGCGTCTCCCCCGTGAAGTTGCCGTGGCCGGCCGCCGCGAGCTCGTTCTGGAGCTGCGTGATGGGGCTTGGTCCGCCGCCGGGGCCGTTCGTCTGCCCGACGTTCGCCCGGAGCGCGTTCGAGTCGCTGGTGACCCGGATACCCGGCGACGCGAGCTCGATCATGTGTTTCAGCGGCTTGTACTTCGGGTTGCCCGGTCCGACGCCGAGGAGGTGCACCGCCTCGGGATGGTTCCGTCGGACGAACGCCACCGCGTCGGCCGGCTTCATCGCCTCGGCGTTCATCGGCAGCGCGGGAATGGCGCCCGGGCCGGTGAATGCGCGCGTCTGGTCGAAAAACTCGCCCGCCGACCACTTACCGACCTGGATGGGGACGAGGATGTTCGCCGTCCGGCCGAGCGCCTGGACTTCCCGGTGGAACCGGTGCAGCCGAGCCAGCGTCTCTTGCTGGTCGCCGACCTTGTCCGGTGCCACGACGTACAGCTGCTTCCCCAGCTTGTCCGCCAACCCCTGCGCGATGCCGAGGCGGCGTTTCCACTCGGCGTCGTCGATCGGCGTGCCGCTGGTGAGCTCACTGAACGCCCCGGAGTCCAGGAACACCTTGCGACCCGTGCCGGCGAGCTTCTCGAGCTCCTCGATCGACGCCGGCGTGAGCTCGTTGGCGCTGGCGCCGACGTCGCGCCCCGCGGCGTGCAGCCCGCGGATGTCGGCCGGACGGTTGGCGCCTGAGACGAACGACCCTTCCGGCGCCTCGGCGCGCGCGCGGACGGCCAGCTCCTCGCCGCTGATCTTCTGCCCGCGGTTGAGAAGCTTCTCGAGCTCCGCGCGCCGCATCGCCAGGCGCGTCCGGTCGATCGGCGACGTCGTCAGCTTTTCTTGCTGGCGGATCCGTTCCAGCTCGCTGCGCGCGGCCGCTTCGGTCTGCGCGAGTCCGCGGGTCTTGGCCTTCCCCGTTTCCGTGCTGCCGAACAGGTCGACCGGCTGTTCCGCCTTCTGGCCCTCCGGCGCGTGCTTTTCGCCGAACAGGTCGTACTCCGGCTCCCTTTCCCAGACCCGGAGTCCTTTCGTCTCGACGGCCTTCCGCAGCTCCGGCGTGACCTTGAACGACGGGCTCTCTGGCCCCTCGGCGCTCTGCGCGAGCTTCTGCGCGTGCTCGTCGAGGACGTCGTACGCTTCGTTGAGCGTCCTGACCGCGTGCTGGCCGTCAACGCGCCCCTGGACGGTCCCTTCGAGGCGACCAATCGCCTCCGGCCACGCCTCCGCGTACTTGTGCATCACCTCGCCGATGTCGTACAGCGCGCGCGTCACGCCGGAGAACTTGTCGGGCTGCGTGCCGCCGAGGTTTCGGTCGTCCGCGAGGGCCGTGACGTCGTCGGCCGTGAGGTTCTTGACCTGGACCGTCGCGATCGGTCCGACGTGCTGCTCGCCGCGCTGTTCGACCAGGCGCTTCCGGTAGTCCTCCGCGGCGTTGCGGTTCTCAAACGTGGCGTGTGGCCGGCCGGCACCGTCCAGGACGCGGTATTCCGTCTCGATGTCGGCCGCGTGCGGGAGGACCTTCGTCGGCTCCATCGACACCTTGACGCCGAGCTTCTTCGCTTCGTCGCGGAACAGGCCGGGCAGGATCTTGTCGTAGAACTGCTGCATTCCCTGGCCGCCGACGCGCAAGTCGACACCGCCGAGGTGGTGCTCTGTCGGCGGGAGGTGGTACAGCTCTTTGTGTTTCGCCATCTCGGCTTCGGCGTCCGCCCTGTCCTTGTACGTGCCGAAAATGTCGCCCTTCTCGTACTCGATGAACCACTTCGGCGCGCGTCCCGCCCTGACGTAGTCCGGGAGCTCCTCCGCCGGTGGCGGCCAGGGGACGTACTCCCCGGTGTCCTTGTGGCGGACCAGGTGGCGGACGCCGACCGGCTCGCCGCGCGCGCGGATGTCCTGCAAGCCGGCGCGGAGGAGCGGCTTGGTCGCGAGGAGCTTGTCCGTCGCGTCCTTGCCGATGACGTCGGGCAGCTGCGAGGGCTCGTACCGGGACCGGTGGACCGGCCGGCCGTTCTTGTAGGCGGTGAGCTCCTTGCTCGCGCTGTCGTAGCGCAGCTGGTCGACGTGCTTCGAGAGGTCGTACCGGTCGACCTGCTGCGCGCCGTTCGTCCAGGCGATGCGGTCGTAGCCGTGGAGGGCGGCCTCGGCGAGGAGTCGGCGCACGACCAGGCCGGCCCACTCCTCGGTTTTCTTCATCGGCGCGTCGGGGATGAGCTTCTTCCCCTCGTAGTCCTTGCCGCTCGCGACGAGCTCGCCCATCTCCTGCGCGTACGACTGGCGTTGCCGGTCGTCGAGCTCGGCCCATTTGCTGTCGGGGATGTCGAAGAACTTCTTCGCGTCCTCGGGCGACGGGTTGAGCTTCGCGTACCCTTCGCGCCGCCCCTTCTGGTGCCAGTCGCTTTGCACCTCCTCGACGAACAGCGTCTTTTTGCCGTCGGGGTCGACCCGGTCCTTCACCCGGACGTGCGCGAGGATGTTCTGGTCGCCGGGGAAATGGCCGGTGTGGAACACCTGGCCGTGATATCCGAGGATCCTGTGGTCGATCTCGGCATCGCGCTCGGGGCGGACCATGATGCGGAGCTCGCGGTAGTGCGTCCCGCCGGGCTCCGTGTAGTCGCCGTAGCGGGTTTCGTCGCGGTGCTCCTTGTCGAGCTCTACGTCGGCGTCGTGGCCCTGCTTCCAGAGCGCCTCGAAACGGGTCTGCTCGTCCGGCGTCCATTTGCGAATCGCGGCGAGGTCACCGTGCGGGGCGGCCGATACCATCCGGTTGAGAATGGTGTGCTCGGCGTCCTGGACGTCCGGCGAGTCCTGAATGGCGACGCGCGCCCAGTCGGATGCGGCCTGGAAGTTCAGCCAAGGCGCGTTGGTCGGCCCGCGGGCGAGGATGAGGTTCGCGAGCTCCTCCCAGGCGCGGAGCATGACGCCGTGAAGCCTCTGCCGCTCGGCGTCGGGCATTGCCAGCTTCTCGCCCTTCTCATGCAGCTCCAGCGGCCGGCCGCCGTACATCGTCCGACGGACGGTGTCGGTCAGCTCAGACTTGTTGACCGTCGACTTTTCGGGCTGCGTCTCGAGGAAGCGGTCGATCCCCTTCCATTCGCGTTCGCCGGCGGGGACGTCCTTCGAGAGGTGCGCTTTCCACTGTTCCGGCGTCGCTTTCTCGAACGGCGCGTTGGCGATGGCGCGCTCAAGCCGCGAGTAAAAATGCTGGTAGATCCCGGGGCCTACTCCGAATTTCTCGGATACTCGCCCGGTTTCACCTTCACCGCCGAACCGCCGACGCGCTTCGCGGGCCCTTTCGACTTGGGATACGGCAGACTCACCGTGCTTGAGCGGGAGGTCGATCCAGTCGGCTTCGTTCCAGCCGCTCCGGGAGGCGATTTGCCCTTGTTCCGCATAGCTGAGATACCCCTGGCCGGACGCCGGCACGCCGATGATGTCGAACACGGGGAACGACCAGTTCTCGTTCCGCCTCTGCGCTTCGGTAATGTACTCCGCCAGGTCGCGGACGGCGTCCTCCCGACCGTGGATGAGCGTGGCGGAGCCCGCGGTCTGCCGAATCAGCTCGGGGAGCCAGTCCTCGACGTGCGCGAGGCGGCCCTGCGCGATCGGCGCGACGGCGATGATGCGGTGTTGCGCGTCGAGAACGACGACCATGATAGCGTCCGGCCGCATCGTGGCGGCCATCGTGGCGGCGAACTGTTGCGGGTTCCGCACCGACGGATACCCCATCTCGACAGCGGTCCCCCACGGCACAGACTTCGGCTTTGCGAACTTCACACCCTCGCGGCTAATCGTCCTCTCGGCGTGGTTCGGCGTGAGGATGGTCGCCGTGTCGTGGTCGATGATGACGTGTGGCCCGTGCTTGACACCCCGCTCGTCGAGCTCCGTCGTGATGGTCGCCAGCGCGGCGCGGTCGTCGGCGGAGTCGATCGGGTCGCCCGACGGGTGATTGTGGCCGCTGACGACGTCGCCATCCGGGGCGAGCCGCTTGGCGTCCTTCGCGATCTCGGCGATGGTGTTCTCGAGCGCGAACCGCGAGGAGGACAGCATCCCCGAGGTAATCATCCGATGTGCGACGACGACGCCGTTCCGGTCGCGGATGAAGTAGTGAAAAATCTCCATCGCCGGGTTGCGGTACGACTGCATCAGCCGGGCGAAGTCCTCGGCGCGCGGGATGACGCGACCGATGGGGTCGATAAGCTTCATTTGCGACGCGGCCATGATCTCGGCCCGGCGCACGACGTCGGTCGGGAGGCCGAGCATGTGCACGGCCGCGACGGCGTCGTCGATCGCCTTTCGCTGCGCGGGCGTCACCGCGCGCGCCGCCTCCAGCTTGTCCGGTCCCGTTACGGGGTTGCCGTTATGGTCGACGACCGGCCAGAGGTGGAGCTGTTCCTTTACAGCGCGCGCGGGATTGGGGGCGCCTTCGCCGGGGCGACCTTCACCGTGTCCGACGGGACCGGAGAGAGCCGGATTCCTGGCGTGCGCTTCGGCCGCAAGCTCGCGAACGCTTGCGCCGCCCGTACGCTCTGCGTGGCTTTGACGCGCCGCAACTGCCCGCGCTCGAAGCTCCTCAGCAGATCGGAACCCTGTGAGATACCCGGCCTCGTCGGCTGTAAGGGCATGAGGGGCAATTCCGAGTTCGCTGCGTATCGTGTCACCGTGGCGCTCCTCGAGGCGGTCTAGTTCACGCTGGCGTGCAGTAAGGTGTCCCGAACGGCTGGCATCAGCAAGGCCGACGACGCCCTTCACCTCGCCGCCGTGGGCCTGGATGTAGTCGGCGAGGGCGGCCATCGTCCCGCCCGACGTGACGACGTCGTCGACCAGCACGTACTGGCCTCCCGGGACGACGTGGCCGTCGAACTGGGGCTTGTTCACCAGGCGCTCCATCATCTCGGCGCCGGTGTGGCCGGCGTGGTTCACCTGGATGATGTGCTTGTCGGTCGACCCGCCCGTGACCGCGGCGTAGAGCTCCGCCAACGTCTGCGGGATGGCGTTCGGGCCCAGCCGCTCGTACGCAACCGGCGCGACGAAAATGTTCTTCGGCCCGAACTGGCGCTTCGCCTCCTCGATCGATTCCGGTGTCGCGTGCAGCCGGACGAACCGAATCGCGGCGTCGATGTCGCCCGACTTGGCCGGCGTGAAATCCTCGGTCTTGTACGTCGCCCCGTCGTACGGTTTCGAGCTGATGTACGGCGCGTCCGCCGGTATCGGGTGACGTCGGAGCGTTGAGGGGTAGAGCGGGCTCGCCTCCTGGACGCGACTGGCGGCCGCGGCGCCCGGCTCCTGACGGCGGAACACCTGGCCGGCGAGCTCGGGACCGGTCGGCGGCGTGTAGCCGAACATATCGCCGGTCTGGCGGGCGGCCTGGGCCTCCTGCGCGCGCTGGAGGTAGGTCCGAAACGCCTCCGTGATGTGCGACTTCGGCGCCGTGTTGAGAAAATCGGCGAGCTGGTGGACGAGCGGGTGCAGCGCGCCCTCGCCGGCGAGGTTGGTGGCGCCGATGGGCGTGTTGTTGGCGCGCGCCGTGTGCACCGCCTCGAGGGCCTCGCGGACCAGCGGCGCGAGCTCGTAGCCGGGCGAGAGGTTCGACGCCACGATCGCCGGGATGGCGTGCTCGATCTTCTGCTTCACGCTGCGCGGCGCGCGGTCCAGCGCGTCCGGGTCCTGAATCGCGGCGGCGTACATCATGTTCTTCACGACCTGCGCGCCGTCCGGCGTGACGTCGCCCGTCCGCGGGTCGATGAACCGGCCGACCTCCTGGTGACCGATGACGCCGTCGCGGATGAGCGCGCGCACGAACTGGCCGCCGGCGCCCGACCCCAGGTACTCGTTGAGCGTCTGGTCCGGCTCGATGGTCTGGGAGAAGTGGTCGAGGGCCGCGGGCGCGTGGAGGAGCGCGCCGGCGCGGCTGGCGCCCTCGGACGCGGCGTCCTTCCCCTTCACCTCGGCGATGTCCGACGCGCGGTTGATGTCCGCGAGCTGGTTCGCGTCGCGCGTGTCGACGCGCGGATCCGTGATAACGCGGACCAGGACGGGCCGCTCCATGCCGGCGACCTTCTCGGGGTCGAGCCCGTACCGGGCGGCGTCGTTCGCCAGCCGGCGGCGGTATTCTGCGTAACGGTCCGAATCGCCCAGCGCGGCCAGCTGGAGCATCATGGTCCGTTGATTGCCGATGATCGAATAGCCGTCGGCGGTCACGACCGGAGGACCGCTGACGTTGTTGCCGGCGTCCAGGACCTTTGTCGGGTTTAGCGGCTGTGCGACAGCTTCGCGTGCCGCGGTGCCACGAACGCCGTGGTACGCCCGACCCTGGACGCCCTCCGGGTACTCCGGGTTGGGGTCGAACGTGACGGGGTTGTGCGAGGCGGCCAGCTCGGACGCATCGACGATCGCGTAGCGGGTCTGGAGCTCGCGCCCGTCCGGCAGGGCGACGACGGTGCTCGAGCCCACGGCGGTCGGATTGAACTCGCGAGGTTGAACCGGGCGCGCGGCCCGTGCGGTCGGCAGCGGTACAGCTTGCGGAGCTGGAGGCGGTGAGGCGGGACCTCCCTGTGCCTTTGGCTGCTCGGGTGTCGCAGGTTGGGCCGGCTCGCTCGGAGCCCGGGCCGGCGCTTCGGTTCCCTCTCCTTCAACCGTTTCGGGCGGCTGATTGCTCAACCCCCCTGTCGGCGGAGCGGGCGCCGTTCCTGCCAGGTCCTCGAGCTCCTGGAGCGGCGCGACGGGCGCGCGGCTGGTCGGCGGCGGCGGGGCCTTCCCGGATTCGGCGGCCAGTCGGAAATCTCGATCGACCGTCCGCGGCCGGACGATGGCGACCGGCTCACCTTCCGGCGGTCCGACCGGCTTGAGCTCCGTTGCCGGCGCGTTCGTCGCGGCGTGCACGGCACCGGCCAGGGCACCCAGGATGCCCCCAGCGGTCGGGTCCTCCGGGTTGAAGGCCGCGCCTCCCGCGGCGCCGATGCCGGCGTGTGCGGCCGCCCTGACGGCATTGCCGCCGATAATCGCGGGGGCGACCGACTCGTTGGCCTCGAGCGCCGCCTGTGCGCGCCGTGCCGTTTCGGCAGCGATCGGCGCGTCAACGGCCTCGGCAACCTCCGGCAGGGCGAGGGCCGACGTCCGCATCATCGCGGCGCCGACGTCCTTCGCGTTCGACTTGCCGGTGACGCCCTGGGCGATTGTACCCACATCTTCCGGCAGCTGCGCGGCCACGCCGGCGGCCGTCGACAGCGGGTGCGTCAGCATCTCGCCAGCGCCGGACGCGGCGCGCTCTACGGCGCTCGGCTGCGGCCCGAAGTGCTTCGACAGGTCGCTGACCAGCTGGTCCTCGAGCGTCGTCGTCGGCGCGGACTCGTAGCCCGACGGTGCGCTGAGGATGGCCAGGCGCGCGGCGATCGCGTTCTTGTCGAGCCCCGCGAGGCGGTTCTCCTCCCGGAGGTCGGGATTCTGCTTTACGAGCTGGTCGAGCTCGGCCGCTGCCGTCTGGTCGCCGCCGGCGGCCGCCGTCGCCAGGGCGCGCGCGATCTGGGCAACGCCGGTGAGCGGCCGGCCTGTGGTGACCGTCGCCCCGCGCTGGCCGTTGCCGGCCGGCGACTCGGCAACCTGCGCCGGCTCCCGGCCGTACTTCGCGACGTACCGGTCCTCGGCCGTCTGCTCGGCCGGCGTGCCGCCACGGCCGCCGGCGAGTGCCTCGAGCTCACTGAGCGGGCCGGCCGCCGGGTCGTACCCTCCGCTCTGCGCGAGCTTTTCGAGCTCGTCGAGCGGACTAGCCGGCGGAGTTGGGGCCGCCGGCTTCTTCGGCTTGACAGGGCCGGGTCCTACGGTTTCGTCATCGGGCGAGGCCGGATCCGCGGTGAC
Organism: Actinomycetota bacterium; assembly: GCA_035577825.1. Taxonomy (GTDB): domain Bacteria; phylum Actinomycetota; class UBA4738; order UBA4738; family JACQTL01; genus DATBHM01. The sequence goes on from DATLUW010000479.1 coordinate 8,949, forward strand.
GGCGGACGCCAGGTCGTCGAATATCCCCAACTCAGTAGCCTCCGACCCCGGGGGTTCCCTGTTGGCCGGGCATCGCCCGGCGGAGCGCCAGCAACGGGCTCATAGCGTCCTCGCCGCCGGTCGGTGGCATCATCGTCGGTAGCGCGGTGTCGCCGCCCTCGTCGCCCGGGTCGCTGTCGTCCATCGTCATCGACGGCGGGAGGTTGTCGAGCATCGTCTGGAACGGGCTTGTATCGGTCGACGAGGCGTTCTCGTCGGGACCCGGCTGTTCGATGCCGTCGTCCGTACTGTCCGGCGCCTCCGGTTCCTCATTTTGCTTCGGCGGAGTGGCGGCCTTCGGTGCCTCCATCGTTTTCGCCGGCGCGGCCCGCTGGGGCGTGTACTTCTTGGCGATGGCGGTGAGGCTCTGGTCGTAGAGGTCCCTCGCGTGCGACTTCTGCTCGTCGGTGAGCCTGGGGTTTCCGAGGACCCGCTGGTAGGCGGCGTTCGCGCGGTCGAGCTCCGCCTTGTAGGCCGTCATCTGGTCCGCGGTCATCGACGTCGGCGTGCCGCTGATGCTCGAGCGGTTCACCGCGCCGGAGGCTGCGCGCGCCGCGGCGCCGACCGGTCCCGGGTCCCCTCCGCCCGGTTCCGCGCCGCCCATCTCGAGGATCTTCGCCCGGAGCGGGGCGATGTACTGTTGCTCGTACGCCGCGGAGTCGGCCGCGACCTTCGCGAGGTCCGGCTGCACGATTTTCATGTGGCCGGTGACGGGGTCGATCGCCGGGGTCGGCTTCGCCTTCGACGGCCGCGGCTGCGCCTTCATCGCCTCGTCGAGCGCCGCGCGCGTCCGGGCGAGCTCCTGCGACGGGGAGACGTTGCCGGCTCCGCCGACGCGAGGGATCGTTTTCGCGATGTCGCCGGTCGGCGTTTTGATGTAGTGCCAGGTGCCGTCCGCGTCCCGCTCCATCCACCCCTTGTCGGTCTGAATCCGCGGCGGTGCGGTGGTCGACCCGGCGCGCTTCGGCATCGGGATCGTCTGACCGGTGGCGTCCTTCGCCTGGATGATGTCGTTCGGATCGTCGCGGTTGCGGAGCCAGAGCGTGCCGTCGGCCGCCGTGAAGCCGAGGTACGGCGACGTCTTGGTCGGCCCGGACGCGCGCCGGTTCTCGAAGTCCGAGTAGGCGTTGTTCCGGCCAATTTGTGACTGCATCACACTGGCGCGCAGCTTGTCGAGCACGCCCTGACGTTGAAGCGCGGCGTCCTGCATGTCCTCCGCCCGCTTCCGTTCGCGGCCGAGCTCCTGCCCGCGCTCGTACCCGGCCATGACGTCGGCCGAGGGCTGAATCGCCGACTCGAGGAGGCTCCAGAGGTTCATCGTTGCCCCTTACCCGACGGCCGTGCCGCCGTAGGCGGGCTGGTTCGTCTGGATGTTGATGTTGCCCGGGCCGGTCGGGAGGCTCGGGATCTTGAGGCCGGGGTTCGCCGCCGGCGAGCGCGCGCCGCCGTAGGCGGACTGCGTTCCGAGCCCCTGGCCGAGGAGCATGAGCGTGGTGGGGTCGACGCCGAGCTGCGACGCCATCTGGGTGTAGTACTCGGCCGGGTTGCCGGACTGGCCGAGCTGCTGGAGCTCCGCGCCCTCGTTGAAGTTCTGAGCCTGGCCCTCCATCTCCTGCTGATACTGCTGGGCCGCGGCGTTCTGCGCTTCCTGTGAGAGCGTGTTGCTTTCGCCGAACTGCTGACCCTCGAGGCCGGAGAGTGCCGAGAGCTTGTTGAAAGCGTCCTGGATGCTCCCCTGGGTCGCGTTCTCCTGGAGTCCCTGTTCCTCCGTCTGGAGCTGGAGGTTCCGCTGGTTCGCGAGGTCGCCGTACGTCGTGCGGAGCTGACCGGATCCGACCTGACCGCCGGCGGCGCCGCGCTGGGTCGCCTGTCGGAGGGCGGCCGTATACTGCGGGGCCGTCGCGTTCGAGAACGTCTGGAACATCTGCTCGGCGAGCTTGGTGCGATCGACGCCGGCGAGGTTGTTCGCCGCGCTGTTCACCATGCCCTGTGTGCCGTTGAGCCGATCGATGTACGGGTTGCCCGTCGGCGTCGCGGAAGTGCTCAAGCCCGTACCCGCGCTGCCCGGAAGCGGTGTGGAGGGTGTCGACACGTCGTTGGCTGGCCCCGTTGGCGCAGCGCGAGTGCCCGCTGCGGGAGAGGTGGTCGGTGACGCGGTGGCGCCGGGCGCTGCGAGAGACATCGGCGACCCGGCGGACGAGAGGTTCGGGGGCGTCGGCGCGGGTGTGGCTCCCGGAGTGGCCCCGACGTTGAGGGCCGAGGTGCCGGCGGGAAGGTTGAACGTGCTCGAGCCGCCCGCTGGTGGCGTGCTTGGCGTCGCCGCACCGGAGAGCTGGCTCGAAATCTTGCTGATGATGCCGCCCCCTCCGGCCGGCGCTGAGGGCGAGGCGGTTCCCGTGACGGCGCCAGCCGCGGACGTCGGCGGCTGGACGATGTTTTTCATAAACGACGGGATCCCGCCGCTCCCGCCTCCAAAGAGGCCCGCCGCTGTACCGGCGACGCCGGCAAGGGGCTTGGCCGCCGCTCCGGCTGCGCTACTCGCCCCGGCCATCAGCCCGGATAGGCCCGGGATGGCCGGCGGCGCCGCGGTGCTTGTCGGCGCGGTGGCTCCGCCCGTTGCTGGCGCGTTCGCGACCTTCTGTTGCGCCTGGATGACCAGGTTCGGGTCGGTCGCCTGGTCCGTGTCGGTGCCGCCGATGCTCGCGATGTTCATTTACGCCCCCGTGGGAGAAGCGGCCGCCCCGAACTGGGGCAGCGGGACCGTCTTGGCGAACGGGTTGTACGGGTCTTTGTAGATGCTCGAGAGGTCCTGAACGCCCGTGTTCGGGTTCGAGAGCTTCGCGAGGGCGAGCTGGCGCAGCGGAGCGTTCGCGTTGTAGGCGTCCGTCGCGAACCCGAGCCCCTTGTTCTGGAGGTCCTTCTGCCGCGCGCGCTGTTGCGCGGCGTCGAGGACCGCGGCGAGCGTGAGGCCGCCTTTCAGCGCGGAGCCGCCACCGAGGGAGCTGACGGCCTTGCCGGCACCGCCGATGATGTCGCCGCCGACGCCCTTGATGTCGTCGAGGATCGATCCGTCCCCGCCGCCAAAGACGTCGTGCCCCAGGGTGCCGAGGTCGGACATGAACCCGCCGCCCCCCGCGCCCGCGCCGGCGGTCGCCGCACCTCCGCCTCCAGCGGCCGCGCCGCCCCCCGCGTCGATCGCCGGAGCGGCCGCGCTGAAAGCGTTCTTGAGGAGCTGGCCGCCCTTGCCGAGCGCGTAGCCCTCGCCGGCGCCGAGCGCCGCCTTGCCGATGTTGCCGCCCGGCGCTAGGAGGGTGCCGATGCCCTTCGCCGCGGCAGCTGCGCCCGGGCCGAACGCGAGGCCGAGCCCCGCGTCAACGATTGGGTTGCTCGCGATCGTGCCGACGGTGTGGCCGACGGCCTTCGCCCCGGACGAGATGTCGCCGCCCAGGTCTTTAAGAGAGTTGTACCAGGCCATTTTTGGGGAGGGAGGAGGGTCAGCCGGTCACCGGCCACCACTGAGGGCCGGTCGGGAGCGAGCCGCCGCTATCCTGCCGCGGCTGGACGAGAGGCTTGAGGTTGATGACGCCGCCCATCTCTTTGATCGTGATGGTGCCGAGGAAGGCGCCGTACGTGATGTTCTGGAGGTTCGCGCGCGGTGGGACGGTGCCGAACCCGACGAGCCCGTTGAGCTGGACGTTCGCGAAGTGGGCCATTTTACTCGTACCGGATCCCGATGCGCCGGTTAGCGGCCGTGTTGGTCGAGCCGCCGCCGCTCGTTGCGAGGGACATCTGCTGACTGGTCCCGTCGGCGAGCTGGTACTGGTGCGTCGTGCCGTAGACGGTGACCTGCGGCTGGGCCGCGGAGACGAAATCGCCCGCGTTGACGACGATGACGCCGAGGGCGACCGGCTGGACGTAGCCCTTGTAGTGGAGCGGGAACCCGACGCCGTCGTTCGCCCCGAACGTGCTGGGGTTCGCGTTCGAC
>DATLUW010000480.1:0-2882 GCA_035577825.1 Actinomycetota bacterium
GCACGCCGCGTTCCCGGTCGTCGGGGGCGACGAGGTCCGGGCGGAGTTCGACCGGCTGGGTCCGGTCTCGGTTCGGTTCGAGCCATCCGGTGGATCGAACGGTTCGGAGAACCAGGGGAGCACGTAAGGGGCACGCATGACAGTTCGATGTGCGGTCGTGGGGTCGGGGAACATCGGCACGGACCTGATGATGAAGCTCCGCCGCTCGACGTCGCTGGAGCTCGCCATGGTCGCCGGGATCGACCCGGACTCCGAGGGGCTGGCCCGGGCCCGCGAGCTCGGCATCGAGACGACGACCGACGGCGCCGACCCGGTGATCGAACGAGCGGGGGAGTTCCCCGTGGTGTTCGAGGCGACGTCGGCGTGGGTCCACCGGCAGAACGCGCCGCGGTACGAGGCGGCCGGGATCCGGGTGATCGATCTCACGCCGGCCAAGCTCGGGCCGCTCGTGGTCCCGCCGGTGAACCTCGCCGAGCACCTCGACGCACCGAACGTGAACCTCATCACGTGCGGCGGCCAGGCGACCGTGCCCATCGTGTCGGCGGTGGCCCGGGTGTGCCGCGTTCCGTACGCGGAGATCGTGTCCACGGTGGCATCGGCGTCGGCCGGGCCAGGGACACGTCAGAACATCGACGAGTTCACCGAGACGACCTCGTCCGCCCTCGTCGAGGTGGGCGGAGCGGAGCACGGGAAGGCCATCATGGTCCTCAACCCGGCCGACCCGCCCATCCTCATGCGCAACACGGTCTTCTGCGCGCTGGCCGACGGCGCCGACCACGACGCGGTCGCCGCATCGATCCGGTCGATGGTGGATCAGGTGGCCGGGTACGTCCCGGGCTACCGGCTGAAGGCCGACCCGGTGTTCGATGAGGACGTCTTCCTGACGCCGGGCGGGGAGGTCCACGCGCGGACCGTGGTCCTGCTCGAGGTGGAGGGGGCGGGGGACTGGTTCCCGCCCTACGCCGGGAACCTCGACATCATGACCGCCTCCGCGGTCCGGGTGGGCGAGGCGCTGGCGCAGGAGCTCTCGGCGGTTCCGGCGTGAGCCCCCGGTTCCGGCTCACGGACTCGACCCTGCGCGACGGCTCGCACGCGGTCGCCCACCGGTTCACCTCCGAACAGGTTCGGAGCGTGGTCGTCGCGCTCGACGCGGCCGGCGTGCCGGTGATCGAGGTCACGCACGGCGATGGACTCGGCGGATCGTCGTTCAACTACGGGTTCTCGGCGACCGACGAGATGGACCTCGTCCGGACGGCGGTGGACGCGGCCACGACCGCGAAGATCGCCGTGCTCATGCTTCCGGGGATCGGCGTGAAGGACGACCTCCGCCGTGCGGCCGAGGCCGGCGCGTCCGTGGCCAGGATCGCCACCCACTGCACGGAGGCCGACATCTCCGAACAGCACATCGGGCTGGCGCGCTCGCTCGGCATGGAAGCCGTCGGCTTCCTGATGATGGCGCACATGAACGACCCGGACGGCCTGCTGCGGCAGGCCCAATTGATGGAGTCCTACGGGGCGGATTGCGTCTACGTGGTCGATTCGGCGGGTGCGATGACGATCGACGATGCCCGCCGGCGGGTCGCGGCCCTGAAGGGCGGGCTCGCCTGCCAGGTCGGCCTGCACGCGCACAACAACCTTTCGCTGGCGGTGGCGAACTCGCTGGCCGGGCTCGACGAGGGAGCCGATCAGCTCGACGGCTGCGCAACCGGCCTCGGCGCCGGCGCTGGGAACTGTCCCACGGAGATCCTGGTCGCCACCTGCGAGCGCTCCGGGATCGACACCGGCATCGATCCGCTGAAGGTCATGGACGCCGCCCAGGACGTGGTCCGTCCGATCAAGCCCGAGCAGGGGGTCATCGACCGCGACGGGCTGCTGCTCGGGTACGCGGGGGTGTACGGGTCGTTCCTGCTGCATTCGAAGCGGGCGGCCGAGCGCTACGGGGTCGACGCGAAGGACATCATCCTCGAGCTCGGGAAGAGGAAGGTCGTCGGCGGGCAGGAGGACATGATCATCGACGTGGCCGTCGAGCTGAGCCGCGCGAGGGCGGGCGGGACCTGACGGATCCGCGTCGTGGAGCGGCGGTTCGGGTGAAGGTCGCTACCGGAGGTGATGCAGCGGATGCCCATCGTGCAGATCGACATGTTGGAGGGCAGAACCGACGATCAGAAGCGGACGCTGGTCCGCATGGTCACCCAGGGTCTTGCCCCGCCGGCACGTCAATTCCCGATGACGTCGGAGTCGTATGGGTCGTCGCCGGTCCCATCGAGTGCCGAAAGGGCATCCATCTCGTCCGGGGACAGGGTGAAGTCGAACACGGCGAGGTTCTCGACCATCCGCTGCCGGCGCGTCGTCTTGGGCACCGGGACGAGTCCGAGCTGGACATGCCACCGGAGGACGATCTGGGCCGGCGTCCGCTCGAGACGCTCCGCGATGAGGCGGATCGGCCGCGCGTCGAGCACGCCGCCGTCCTGCCCCCCGAGTGGCGACCACGACATGGTGCGGATGTCGTGGGCCTCGTGGAAGGCGCGCTCGGCGACGCGAGCCATGGTCGGATTCAACTGGATCTGGTTGACGTGCGGGGCGAGACCGGTCGAGTCGAGGAGCCGTCGGATGTGAGCGGGCTTGAAGTTCGAAACTCCGACCGCGCGGACCAGGCTTCCCTTCAGCAACGCGATCAGGCCCTCCCAGGCTTGGACGTACCGGTCCTGGGCCGGGACGGGCCAGTGCACGAGGAGCAGGTCGAGATAGTCGAGATCGAGCCGACGCAGGGCATTTGAGCAGGCATCCCGAACGCCGACGACGCTGTGCCATTCGGCGTTGAACTTCGAAGTCACGAACAGGTCGCCCCGGGTCACGCCACCGGCACGGATCCCTCGACCGAT
>DATLUW010000481.1:0-3024 GCA_035577825.1 Actinomycetota bacterium
GATCTCGCGGCCGGCCACCGGTACGCGTTCGCCTTGCTCTCCCCGGTCCGGGTGTCTCCGACCTGATCGAGCTCGAGCGGCACCGGCGTCACCGAGGCGAGACCCGGTTTCTCCACGGTGAACTCGTAGGGGATTCGCCGCGTGTCCGTCCCGCGCTTCAGGACGATGAAGCCGTAGTCGTCGCCCGGGACGGCGGCGGCGTCGGCGCGGGCGACGGCCGTCAGCACGCCGTAGCCGCCGGGAGCGATCGTCAGCGACGGGGAGAGGTCGAGCTGGGCCCCGGCGGTCGCCGCCTGCGGGGCGAGCTCGACCGACCAGGTCCCGAACCCGCCGCCGACGTCCGAGACCGTGACGGCCAGCGTCCGGTACGCGGCGCCCCTGGTGACGTCCAGGAGACCGAACGAGAGCGACTGCGGGTCGGTGAACACGAGCGGCCTGTCGGCGCGCCCGACGTCGATCAGCCCCGCGCCCTCGAGCAGCACGGACGCTTCGGTGGTGCGGTTCGTGTCGCCCCACGCCGGGCCGGCGGTTGCCATCAGGGCCGACTTGACCTGGTACGCGCTCCAGCCGGGGTGCCGCTGGAGGAGCAGCGCGGCGGCCCCCGAGACGTGCGGCGCCGCCATGCTCGTCCCGTCGAAGACCGCGAACGGCTCGCCGATCGTCGAGGTGACCGTCGAGGAGAGGATGTTGCCGCCCGGAGCGGTGACGTCAGGCTTGAGGTCGTGCGTGAACGGTGCGATGCCACCCGACGAGAAGCTCGTCGGCGTTCCGCCCCGTCCCGTCTGGATCTCGAGCGGGTCGCGGCCGATCCGGACGACTGCGCGGCCGCCCGTCGCCTGGACGGCCGCCCGGAGCGCCGCGCCGTCCGCGTCGGCGATCATCCCGGCCGGGACGGCGACCGTCACCGGCACGGGGTTCGCCTCGCCCGGCCGGTTGTCGACGTACACGATCCCCACCGCTCCGGCCGCCTTTGCGCGGGCCGCCTTCGAGGCGAACGTGCAGTAGCCGCGCGAGACGAGAGCGATCGATCCGTCCAGTGATCCGGCCGGCAGCGTGCTCGCCGGCGCTTCGACGTCGGTCGCAGGGCCGCAGAGGTAGCGGTCGACGGGCGTCTGGTCGGTGCCGACGATCGTCCCGACGTCGACGAGCTTCTGGTCCGACGATGCCCAGGTGGCGGGAGTCGTGCCCGCGCCACGGTTGAACGGGATCGGCGCGAGGCCGGCGGGAGCGCTCACGGTCATCGCGGGCCCGAAGACGTGCGTGTTGGAGACCGCCGCCACGCTGATCGCGTCCGGCGCGGTGCCGGGAGCGCCCACGCTTCCGAGACCGAAGTCGTCGCGGTCGTTGCCGGCCGAGATCACGGGGACGACGCCGGCCGCGGCCACGTTGTGCACCGCCTCGACGAGTGCGTCGTTCCGCGGATCGTTCATCGGGCCGCCGCCCGAGAAGTTGATCACCTGCATGCCGTCGGCGACGGCATCCTCGAACGCGGCGACGATCTGGGGCGTGTAGGCGCTGTCGCCGACCGGCGTGGGGACGTTGAACACGCGGTAGCTGCCGAGGTAGGCGCGGGGCGCCACGCCCGAGAGCCCCTTGACCTGCGGGTGATCCGGGCCGGCGGGAGCGGTCGTCCCGGCGTCACCCGCGGCGATCCCGGCGACGTGCGTGGCGTGGAACGAGTCCTTGGGGTCGAACGGGAGCAGCCCCTGCTTGCCGGACCCGGGGCCGGGATATGCGCGTGCGACGATCACCTTGGGCGTCGTGTAGTCGGTCTGTCCGCGCGGGAAGCCGGCCGGGTAGCTGTAGCCCGTCGGAGCGAAGAAGGTGGACTTCTGGTCGATCCCGTCGTCGACGATCGCGATCTTGATGCCCGCGCCGTTCGCGCCGGTCGCATTCGTGAACGCAGTCGCGCCGATCAGCGAGGGGCTGTTGTCGAGGCTTTGCGTGAAGCGCAGGCTTGGATACACCTTCGCGACGAGCCCGAGCCGGTAGAGCGCCGGCAGCTTCCTCACCGGCAGTGTCACCGTCAGGCCGTCGAGGATGATCCGCAGCCGCCTGCCGACGGTCGCCTGGGGGATCGCCCGGCGGATCTGCGCGACCGCGGTCGCCTGCACGCGTGCGAGGGAGGCGAGGTACGCACGCGAGCCCGCGCTGTGGACGTCGAGGCGGCGCGTGCCCGAGACGCCGAACAGGGACCGCCCGTAGTGGGCGGCAAGCGGCGGCTGCCCGAGCGTGACGATCATGGTCACGCGCCCGTTCGCGTGCCCCCTCGGAACGACCACCTGCCCTGCCCGGACGCGGGGCATCTCGAGCTCGCCGAAGCTCCGGCGGACGGGCTGGAACGCCGCAGAGGCCGAGGACACGGGCCCCAGGGTCGCCGCGACCGCCAGGATGAGAGCGACGCGGCGCAAGGGCGGGAGCGTATCGGAAGCCGAAGCGGTCTAGACTCGCCCTCGTGGCGGACTTCACGGGCAAGCGGGGCCTCGTTCTCGGCGTGGCGAACAAGCGCTCGATCGCGTGGGCGATCGCGCGGAGGCTCGCCGAGGGCGGCGCGCAGCTTGCGTTCACGTACCAGGGCGAGCGCATCGAGTCGAGTGTCAGGGAGCTGGCCGAGTCGGTCGCCGGCCCGCTGGTCACCGAGTGCGACGTCCGCTCGGACGATGACATCGCGCGCGTGTTCGCCGAGGTGGGGGAGACGTTCGGGGGCAGCCTCGACCTGCTCGTCCACTCGGTCGCGTTCGCGGCCGCCGAGGATCTCGAAGGGCGGTTCACCGACACGCCGCGTGACCGGTTCTGGATGGCCGTCGACATCAGCGCCTATTCGCTCGTCGCCTGCGCGCGTGCGGCCGAGCCGCTGATGGAGGCGTCAGGCGGCGGGGCGATCGTGACGATGACCTACCTCGGCGGCGAGCGCGCCGTGCCGCACTACAACGTGATGGGGGTCGCGAAGGCGACGCTCGACTCGTCGGTCAAGTACCTCGCCTGGGACCTCGGCCAGAAGAACATCCGCGTGAACGCGATCTC
>DATLUW010000482.1:0-2673 GCA_035577825.1 Actinomycetota bacterium
TCGTCGATCATGGCCTACGCGGGCATCTGCCTGACCGACGACCTCCAGCGGCACAGCGACCCCTACTTCTCGGAGCGCAGCCAGCAGGAGATCTCGACCTACACGTCGAGCAACCAGGCCGCGATCAACGAGGTGCAGACCGCCTCGCTCCGCCACTTCGGCGGCGGCAGCGAGGTCCAGCAGGTCACCTTCGGGCCCGGCTACCAGCAGGCCTCGACGATCCAGCCGCTGACGGTGGTGATCGGCGCCGTCCCCAGTGCGACGCAGCTGGGCGGCGCAACCGAGGACGGCAACACGGTCACGATTGCGACCGGCGCCGCGGGCCCGACGCACACGCTCCAGCCGGGTGACGTCGTGACGATCTCGGGCGTCGCCGTCGCCGGCTACAACGGCACGTTCACGGTGACCTCGGTCCCGTCGACGCGGTCGTTCACCTACACGAACCCGATCTCGGGGCTCGCCCGCTCGGGCGGCGGCACGATCACGCTCGCAGTGCCGGGCCTGACCGAGTCCGGCAACACCGTGACCGTCCATACCGCCGCGGCACACGGTCGGTCGGTTGGCGACATCGTCGTGATCACCGGCGCGGGGAACGCCGGCTACAACGGCACCTTCACCGTCGCCTCGGTGCCGTCGCCGCGCTCGTTCACCTACACGAACCCGACCGCCGGGCTTCCCAGCGCCGGTGGCGGCACCGTGACATACAGCTCGCCGTTCCAGGTGCGGATCGGCGGCAACGACTCGGCCGTCATCGGCGGCACGAGCCAGGCCTACACGGCGACGAACGTGCAGAACGCGATCAACGCGATCGTGGGCTTCGCGGGCACCGTCACCGTCACCGGCTTGGCTTCGACAGGCTTCACGATCACCTACGGCGGCGCCTCGGCCGGCATCGACGTTTCGAGTGCGGCGCTCGTAAACCTCAGCTGCGGAGGCTGCTTCGCCTCGGTCGAGGAGACGAACCACGGCGGCGCGAACGACTCGTTCACGCTCAGCTACAACGGCGGCACCTCGGCGCCGATCGTGAACGGCGTCAACTACACGACCGCCGGGATCCAGGCAGCGCTGTTGCCGATCCTCCCGGCGGGAGCCACGGTGACGATCGCCGGCTTCGGCGGCGGCGCTCTCAACAACACCGGCTTCCAGATGACGTTCGGCGGCACGCTCGCCGCGACGAACGTCCCGTTCCTGGTTGGCCTCGGCAACTTCAGCGCGACCACGTCCGGCTTCGTCGGCGAGACCGACAAGGGCGGCGCCGTCGACAACAAGGGCATCGTCACGCCGACCGGCGACTCGATTCCGGCCGTCACGGCGCCGGCCCAGTACACGATCCCGTTGCGGACGCCGTTCGCCCTAACCGGGGGCGCGACGGACGCCGACGGCGACAACCTCGTCTACTCGTGGGAGCAGAACGACCGCGGCGCGGCGGCCGGCACGGCCCTCATGAGCAACACGAAGACGAACGGGCCGTTGTTCGCGATGTTCCCGGTGTCCGGCCAGATCAGCGACGACGCGTCGCTGATGTACGACTCGCCGGGCGAGAACCACCTCACCAACGATCCGACGCGGGTCTTCCCCGACCTGCAGCAGATCCTGGACAACAACACCAACGCGGACACGGGCAGCTGCCCGACGGGACCGATCGCGCCGCCGGTGCCGCAGGCAGTGACGGAGTGCTTCTCGGAGTTCCTGCCGACGAGCGACTACGTCGGGTTCGCGGGAGTGAACGCGAGCCCGCTGTCGCTGCACTTCCGCTTCACCGCCCGCGACCTGCGGGGCGGCACGAACTCGGCCGACACAACCGTCCTGCTCGCGAGCGGAACGGGGCCGTTCCTCGTCACCTACCCGAACACCGCCGTCTCCCTGCCGGGTGGGTCGACGCAGACGATCACGTGGGACAAGGCCGGCACGGACGCCGCACCCGTGAACGCGACCGACGTGAAGATCAGCCTGTCGGTCGACGACGGGCACACCTACCCGTACGTGCTCGCCAACTCGACGCCGAACGACGGCTCGGAGGCGGTGACGCTCCCGATGCTCGGCACGACGCACGCACGCGTGAAGATCGAGGCTGTCGGCAACATCTTCTTCGACGTCTCGAACGCGAACTTCGCGATCACGTGGCCGTTCACCGGCTTCTTCCCGCCGATCTCCAACTCCGGGCTGAACTCGGCGAACGCAGGGAGTGCGGTGCCGATCAAGTTCAGCCTCGGCGGCGACCGCGGGCTTGGGATCTTCGCCGCCGGCTACCCGGTCTCGGTGCAGATCAACTGCACGACCGGCGCGCCGATCGGGCCGCCGGTGCCGACGAGCCCGGCCGGCGGCAGCGGGCTGCAGTACGACCCGGTCTCGAACCAGTACACCTACGTCTGGAAGACGCAGGCCGCCTGGAGCGGGACGTGCCGCGAGCTGCAGGTGCTGCTCGTCGACGGGACGATGCACACCGCGCGGTTCAAGCTGAAGTAGGGCTCGACGACTGCGGGGCGCCGGCAACCGCCGGCGCCCCGTTTCCCTCGAGCCGGTCTTCGTCCTAGGCTTCGTGCGTGGACGAGCACGTGCTGCTCGTGGAGGACGATGCCTCCATCCGCGAGGTGGCGACGCTCGGCCTCGAGCAGGCCGGGCTGCGTATCACCGCTGTCGGCGACGGCCGCGAGGGTCTTGCGCGCTTCCGGG
>DATLUW010000483.1:0-3276 GCA_035577825.1 Actinomycetota bacterium
GTGCGGTCCATCATCAGGATCAGCCCGGCGCGCACCTGCGGGTACTCCAGGCTCGCCCGGTCGAGGCCGCGGGCGGCGGCCATGATGATGTGGTCGAGGTCGCGCTCACCGCCGCGGTTCCGCTTCATCGGGTTGAAGCGCAGCTCGAGCGTCGTGATCCGCTGCGAGCGGTACGCGCCGCCGATCGCCGTATGCACCGAGCGCTCGACCGCGATTGGGCTCGACTGGATCAGCTCCGTCCAGTGATAGATCGCGTCGAGCGCGTCCAGGTCAGGGACGCCGCGCGGGTCCGAGACCGTGACCAGGCGGTCGAACTCCCAGTAATCCTTTACCGGCAGGGCGATTCCCTGCTCGTGGGCGATGCTCCAGAGGATCTCCGACGCCACGGAGCCGCCGAGGTGGGTGTGAAGCTCGGCGAGACCCTCCTCGAACACCGTTCGAGCATAACGCGGGCCATAGACTCAGCACCGTCGTGAAGGTGGGCATCGTCGTACCGTTCTCGTGGTCGTTCTGGGGCGCTGTCCTCGAGCACGCCGAGCTCAAGTCCGAGGCTCTCAAGGCGCGCGGCCACGACGTCAAGATCATCATCGGCAACGACCCGCCCGGAACATTCACGCGCGCGCTCCACCCGCGTCACGGCCGCCACGACGATCCGCCGCCCGACGTGATCCCGGTCGGGCGCACCGTGATCGTCCCGGCGAACGGCTCGCTGCCGAACATCTGCCTCAGCCCGCGCGTCCCCTTCAGGCTCAAGCGTGCGTTCGCGGAGGAGCGGTTCGACGTGCTCCATCTGCACGAGCCGATGACACCGGCGATCTGCGTCTCGGCACTCGCGGTCGCCCGGTGCCCGATCGTCGCCACCTGGCATGCGGCCGGCGAGCTCGGATGGATGCGTTTCGGCCTGTCGTTCTGGGGAGGCATGCTGGACCGAATCGACTGGCGGATTGCAGTCTCCGAGCAGGCACGCGCCTCTGCCCAGGCGTGGTTCAAGGGCTGGGAGTTCGAGGTGGTCCCGAACGGCGTCCTGATCCCACCGGAGGCCGATCCTGACAACCGCGAGAACACGATCGTCTTCATCGGGCGGCACGACCCTCGCAAGGGGATGCCGGTGCTGCTCAAGGCGTGGCCCGACATCCACCGGCGGACCGGGGCGCGGTTGCGACTGGTCGGGGCCGATCCGCTCGCGGTGCAGCTCCTGCTCGCGCGCCACCGGATTCCGCACGACGGAATCGACATTCTCGGTTTCCTGCCGCAGGAGAAGCTGACCGAGGAGCTGCTGCGCGCAAAGGCGCTGGCAGTGCCGTCGGTGGGGCAGGAGAGCTTCGGGATGGTGCTCACGCGCGGGTTCGCATGTGCCGTGCCGGTGGTCGCGTCCGACATCCCGGGGTACAGGGCGGTCATGACCGACGACACAGGGGTCCTCTTCCCGGCCGGCGATGCGGACGCCCTCACCGAGGCGCTCGTCGCGCTGCTCGAGGACGAGCCACGCCGCCGTTCACTCGGTGCAAAGGCGAGGCAGATCGCCGTCGAGCGGTACTCGTGGGACACGATCTCCGAGCGGCTCGAGCAGATCTACCGGGACGTGGTCGCTTGAAGCGGCTCCTGCAGTCGAACATTCTTCGCAACCCGTGGTCTCGTGGCGGGATCGCGCTCGCGTTCGTCTGCGGCGTCGGCGCGATGCTCTGGTGGCACGGGCCGCACTGGACCGACTTCAAGGACGCGTTCACCTCCGTCCAGTGGGAGTGGGTCGCTGCCGCGGTCGGCTTCAACCTGCTCTCGATCGTCGCGCGGGCGTTCGCGTGGGATGCAGTGATCCGGTCCGCGATGCCACCGCCGCATCCCCGCTTCCCGCTCGTTTTTGCGGCATTCTGCGTCGGACTGCTCGCGAACGCGGTTCTGCCCGGACGCGTCGGCGAGCTCGCCCGCGTCGGCGTGCTGACCCGGCGCCTGAACGGCAGGCGCAAGGGGCTCTGGCCGCTCCTCGTGGGGACCGTCTTCGCGCACCGCGTGTTCGATCTTGTCCCGGTCTTGCTGCTCGTCGTCTTCGTCCTCACCACCGCAGACATTCCGGGCTGGGCGTTCACCAGCCTCGTGATCGTGCTGTCGATCGGCGTCGGGCTGTTCCTGTTCGCGTTCGCCAGCGCCCGGCATTACCACAAGACGCGGATCGAGGGGATGGGCTCGGCGAAGCGCATAGTCACCATGGCCCGGCTCGGGCTCGGCGTCATGCGCAGCCCGGGCGCGGCTGCCCTGGCGATCCTCGGGCAGTGCGTCGGGTGGGCCCTTCAGCTGCTCGCGGTCTGGTCGGCGATGCGGGCATTCGACATCCACGAGAGCCTGGTCGCGGCGGCGGTCGTCCTGCTGCTGATGAACGTCGCGACGATCATCCCGCTCTGGCCGGGCAACGTCGGGCTCGTTCAGGTCGCGGTCGCGACGCCGCTCGTTCGCTACGGCGTGCCGTATGGAAAAGGGGTCGCGTTCGGCTTCGGGCTGCAGGCGATCGAGGCCTCCGTTGGCGTCGGGATCGGGCTGATCTTCCTCGGGCGGGAAGGGCTCTCGTTCGCCCGCCTGCGCGAGATGCCCGGAGCCGTGAGCGCCGACGACGAGGAGGGCGACGAACCGAACGAGGAGGAGACCTCCGAGCGTGAGCCCGAAGGCGCTCGCGTGCCCGGCTAGTCTCAAGGGCTCACTCGGCGCGACTGCTGCCGCAGCTGCGCTGAAGCAGGGCTTTGCGGCTGCCGGCATTGACGCCGACGCGATGCCGATCGCGGACGGCGGTGAGGGCACTGTCGACGTGCTCTGCTCGGTCTTCGAGGAGGTCGAGACCGTCGACGCGTTCGGCCGGCCGCGTGTCGCTCGCGCGGGTGTGCTCGACGACGGGACGCGGGTGGTCGAAGCGGCTGAAGCGATCCCGCTCGATCCGTCCCGGTTGGACGTCGCGGCGGCGTCGAGCCGGGGCCTGGGGTTGTGGATGGCCCGGTACCGGGACTGTCCCTTGCACGTGACCGTCGGAGGCACGGCCACGATGGACGCCGGCGCGGGCTTGCTCGAGGTGCTCGACCGGCTTCCGGGCCCGACGCGCGTGTTGTGCGACGTGGCAACGACGCTGTACGACGCGCCTCGACTCTTCGGGCCGCAGAAGGGGGCGACCCCCGAGCAGGTCGACGAGCTCGAGGCGCGGTTTCGCGCGGATGCACGGCTGGCAGCGGTCGCGTCGATTACCGGTTCCGGTGCTGCCGGGGGCCTCGGTGCCGCGCTCGCGTTGCTGGGGGCCGA
>DATLUW010000484.1:0-2529 GCA_035577825.1 Actinomycetota bacterium
GAGGGCGGCACGGTCGTCGGGATCCTCCCCGGGTTCGACCGGAGCGAGGCGAACCCATACGTGACGGTCGCGCTCCCCACGGGCATGGGCGAGATGCGCAACGCCCTGATCGCCCGGACCGCCGACGTCGTGATCGCGGTCGGCGGGGAGTTCGGCACGCTCAGCGAGATCGCGTTCGCGCTGAAGATCGGCAAAGCGGTGGTCGGTCTCGGCACGTGGGACCTCGTCCGCCGGGGCGAGCAGGTCGCCGGGATCGAGCGGGCCGACTCCCCCGCGCACGCGGTCGAGATCGCCCTGCGACTCGCGGGATGGTGACGGAAGGCTGATCGTCCTCGAGCCGTGAGTCGGACCCGATTCTTGGCCGTTCGGCCGATGGCGCCCCGGTTCGGCCGCGGTTGACTATGCCTCGGCGCTGGTATCCCCCCATGCCGTGCCGTGGCAGGATTTCGGGACGGAACCTCAGGTCCCGAAGGTGACGTCGGAGGGTTGCCATGAGGGGGAAGACGGGGTTCGCGAGGATCGCGGGGATCGTCGCGCTCGGCGGGGCGTTCTACACCGCGACCTACATCACGTCGTACCCGGGCGGCGCGCCCGAGTACGCCGTGCTCGGGCTCCTCGCGGGAACGGCGGCGGGCATCATCGCCTGCGCCATGCCGCGCTCGGCCACCGCGCTGACCATGGCCGCGGTGATGCTCGGGTTCGCCTTCACCGGCGCGGTGATCCACTCGGGAATGGGGTTCCTGCCGGGATTCGTGCTGATGATCATGGCCGCCCGGCGGGCGTCGCAGCCGGACGCGTTCGCGTTCCTCGAACAGCGCCGTGAGGCCGACCAGGTCCCGAGCGGCGCACGCTCGGGGACGGCCGGGTCGTTCGCCTGGATGCGGCTCGAGCAGGGCGACGCCGCGGAGGACCGCACCGTGGTCCTGCCCGAGGCGGGCGACGTGGTCTCCGTGCCGGACGCCGACGCAGTCGTCACGATCCCGGAGGCCGCAGCGGCCCCCGCGGTCTCCCGCGACGGGCTCGTGCAGGCCGGACCGCCCGGCGTGATCGGAATGCTCCCGGACATGCCCCGGCAGCGGCCGCGGGCCGAGGGATTCAGCTAGCCGGAGCCCGGGCGCTCCTCAGTGCTCGCAGGCGATCTCGTGGTCGCCGGGGTCGGCCGAGCAGGTGTCCGTTCCCGGCCCGCCGTTCGCGGTGTCGTTCCCGTGGACGCCGTCGTGCGCGTTCAGGGTGTCGTTCCCGGGACCACCGAGGAGGTGGTCGCCCCCCGCCCGGCCCGTGAGGACGTCGTTTCCGGGGCCCCCCGTGAGCACGTTCGCGATGCCGGACCCGGCGATCTGGTCTCGAGCGCTTCCCCCGGTCGCGTTCTCCACCGACGCCAATCCCACCGTGCCGGTTCCGGTTCCCGGGCCGCCGGCGAGGTCCACGGTGGCCGGTGTGTGCCAGCCTGCGTAGCTCACCGTGTCGGTTCCCGGACCGCCCTTGATCTCGTCGGCCAGGCTCACCCCGTCGCCGAGGTGGAACAGGTCGTTCCCGGGCCCTCCCACGAACGCGATGGATGCGCCGGTCGGCGCCGAGGTCGTCGCCGCCAGGACGTCGTTCCCCGCGCCGCCCTTGATGATGAGCGAGGCCTCGATCGGTCCCTCCACCGTGGCGTGGTCGGCGCCCCCGCCGGTGGCGAGGACGTTCGGGAACGACCCCGTCGAGTCGATGACCCAGGTGTCCCCGCCGCGTCCCCCGAGGATGCGAAGCGACCGCAGGTCGCCGGGCACGTAGTCGATCGGCACGGGCGCGAGACCCTGCACGGAGACCTTGGTGAGCGTGACGGCCCGGGGCGGACCGTCCAGCGAAGCGTCGATCCTCAGCCCGGTGAGTCCGAGTGGGTTGGTCACGGAGATCGCGCCCAGAAGCCCGGCGACCGAGCCGCCGCCGCCGAGGCCCACCGTGTCCTCGCTCGCGCCGCTGTCGGTGACCGTGGTGGACACGGAGCTCGGCGTGGCGGCCACGTCCATCGTGTCGGCGTCGCCCATCCCGTCGAGCTGCACAGTGGAGAGCCCCGCGGCCGCCGCCGAGACGTGCATCGAGATCGTGTCCGGGTGCGAGGACCCCCGGATGCTCACGATCGTCTTGTTGGAGAAGTCCTGGACCTCGAACGGGTCGCGCCCGTCGTCCCCGTTGATCTGGTCGAACCCCTTGGTTGACGAGTCCACGAGATTGACTGTGTCGCTGCCCGTCCCGGTCGCCGACGGGGGCGGGGCGATGAAGGTGTAGTTGGTCGCTGGCGTCGAGTCCTGGACGGGTTCGAGGCCCACGTAGTCGATCCCTCGACCGTCGAGCAGGATCCGGCCGTCGCCGCCGCCCGTCGCCCGCACCGTCTCCGACCGAACCCGGCCGCCGCGGAGCGCCAGCGTGTCGCTCCCGACGCCGGCGCCGCCGTCGTCGACCAGTCCGCCCGTCGGGATCGGCATCCCGCCCGAGAGGTCGACCGCGAGGAAGTCGGACCCCGCGCCGCCGTCCACCCGGAGTCGG
>DATLUW010000485.1:0-2688 GCA_035577825.1 Actinomycetota bacterium
CGCGAAGGCGGCCCGGGCGATCGCCGAGGAGCATCTCGACTCTGACTTCGTCCTCGGGCGCATGCTCGAGATCGTCGGTGTGTCGCCGTGACCGGCGACTCGCTCCGCGTGCTCGTTGGCGGAAGAGTTGCTAGCACGCCGCACCAGGGAGGTGCCGCGTGGGCCGTCCTACAGTACGTGCTCGGGTTCGATCGCCTCGGCCACCGGACCGTGCTGCTGGACGAGGTCGCCCCCGATCAGCTCATCCCGCGAGGCGCGCCACTGGCCGAGTCGGACAACGCCGCCTACTTCGACCGCGTCGTGCGCGAGTTCGGCCTCCGCGATCGCGCGGCGCTGCTGCTGTCGGGCACCCGGGAGACGGTGGGCTTGCCGTTCCAACGGATCGTCGCGGCGGCCCGGTCTGCCGACCTGTTGGTGAACGAGTCGGGCGTGGTCACGTCGGAGGACGTCCTCGGCGGGATCCCGCTCCGCGCGTACCTCGACGTCGATCCCGGTTTCACACAGATGTGGGCCGACGACGGCATCGACATGCGGTTCGCGATGCACGATCGCTTCGTCACGGTTGGCACTCGCATCGGGCATCCTGGCTGCGGTGTTCCCACGTGCGGACGGGAATGGATCCCCACGGTTCCTCCGGTCGTCCTGTCCGAATGGCCCGTCGGCGGCCCAGTCGAGCACGACGGCCTCACGACCGTCGGCAACTGGCGGGGTTACGGCTCCGTCGAACGGGAGGGGGTGGTCTACGGGGGCAAGGCGCATTCCCTTCGACCGCTCATGGGCCTCCCGACGATGACGAGCCAGCGTTTCATGACCGCGTTCGCCATCCACCCCGACGAGCGACGCGATCTCGACGCGCTGCGGGCGAACGGCTGGTGCCTGCTCGATCCGGCCGACGTGGCCGGAACCCCGGACGCCTACCGGCGATTCGTCCGTGGATCGCGGGCCGAGTTCGGCGTCGCGAAGAGCGGCTACGTGCTCGCCCGGTGCGGGTGGTTCAGCGACCGGAGTGCCGCCTATCTGGCGTCGGGGCGTCCGGTCATCGCCCAGGACACGGGGTTCGACCTGCCGGTCGGACGGGGCCTGCTCTCGTTCGCGACGGCGGACGACGTGATGGCCGGCGTCGAAGCGCTGGACGATGACTACGCCGGCCACTCGGCCGCCGCCAGGGCGATCGCGGAGGAATACCTCGACTCGGACCGCGTGCT
Source organism: Actinomycetota bacterium (assembly GCA_035577825.1). Lineage (GTDB taxonomy): Bacteria > Actinomycetota > UBA4738 > UBA4738 > JACQTL01 > DATBHM01. The sequence goes on from DATLUW010000485.1 coordinate 1,206, forward strand.
GACCACGCTGCTGGAATCCCTTGGTGGTGCTCCGTGAGCGCGGCCCATGCGACCGTCGAGGACGACGTCAGGCGGTGGGTGGGCGACGAGCTCGCCCGGCGCACCGGCCGGCGGGCGATCTCCATCGAACGCCGCCCGCACCCGTATCGGACGAGCTTCCCGCTCGAGGAGCTGGACGTCGTGTTCGCGGGCGGCGGTCGCCTCGAGCTCGCGTTCAAGGACCTGGGCCTCGACGGGCTCGACCACGCCGCCAAGCTGGTCAAGGGAGCCGGGCACGATCCGCGACGCGAGCTGGAGGCCTATCGCATGCTCGACGCCGCCGATCTCGGAACGCCGAAGCTGTTCGGCACGCTCGCCGAGCCCGGTCAGGCCTGGCTGCTCATCGAACGCGTTCCCGGGGTCCCGCTGTGGCAGGTGGGGGACCGGGAAGTCTGGCGCGCGACCGCCGCGTGGCTCGCCGGGCTCCATCGCCGGTTCCGAACCACCGCCGCGCCGCGCGACACGTCGTTGCCGGTCCACGACGGAGCCGCCGCCCGGGCTGCGATGTCCCGGGCGTTGGGGAACGCGACCGGGGGGGCGCGGACCGTGTTGGAGCGCATCGATGCCGGATACGGCGAGGTCGCGGACTGGCTCGACCATGCTCCGCGTACGTTGGTGCACGGCGACTTCCATGCCTCCAACGTGCTCGTCGACTCCACCCGGCGGCCACCCCGCATCGCCCCGATCGACTGGGAGCTCGCCGCGTTCGGTGCGGGGTTCATCGACCTCGCCAGCCTCACCGCCGGCCGGTGGAGCGAGCAGGAGCGGGCCGCGTTCGAGGCCGCCTACGCCGACGCGGACGAGCGGCCCATGGACGACGAGTGGCTCGCCGACCTCGATCGCTGCCGCCTCCACAACGCCGTCTCGCTCCTGGCGCTGCCGCCCACGTGGCGTCCTCCCCCCGAACACGAGCACGACTGGCTCGCCGAGGCCGTGGCGGCCGCCTCCCGACTGGGGATCGTCTGATGGACGGCCGGGCGCTCATCGTCAACGCGGACGACTTCGGCCAGGGCCAGGGCGTCAATCGCGGGGTCATCCGGGCATTCGAGGAGGGCATCCTCACCAGCGCGAGTGCGATGGTCCGGTGGCCGGCCGCGTCCGAGGCCGCCGCCTACGCCCGCGCTCACCCCTCGCTCGGCGTCGGTCTGCACGTCGACCTCGGGGAATGGGCGTACCGGCGCGGGGAGTGGGTTCCGCTGTACGAGGTGGTCCCCATGAAACCCGACCCCGTCCGCCTCGAGGTGGAACGGCAGGTCGCCAGGTTCCGGGAGCTGTTCGGGACGAACCCGACCCATCTCGACTCACATCAGCACGTCCATCGCGACGAGCCCGTGCGATCCGAGCTGTGGAACCTCGCCGCCGAGCTGGGCGTGCCACTGCGCATGTTCAACCCGCGCATCCGCTACTGCGGCGATTTTTACGGCGTCGACCCGCGCGGCAACCC
>DATLUW010000486.1:0-6085 GCA_035577825.1 Actinomycetota bacterium
GAGCGCGCGGTCGAGGCAGGCCTGGAGGAACGCCGGAGGGAGCTGACCCGCGAGCTGGAGCGGTTGACCGAGCCGCCGAAGGCGGGGGAGAACCTCGCGTTCGGCAAGCGCATCGGCGAGGGAACCACGGAGGCGGTCGAGCGCCTCAGCACGACCGCCGCGGCGCGCTCGATCGCCGGCACGCTCGGCGACATCGATCGCGCCCTGGCGAAGATCGCGGAAGGTTCGTACGGGCGGTGCGACCTCTGCGACCGAACGATCACGTCCGAGCGGCTGGAGGCGATGCCGCAGGCCGTCCTCTGTATCCGCTGCGCCTCGGCGCGAAGCGTCCGCTGACCCACGTTGTTCCCCCATAGTTGTTGCCATTGGCGCAACTCATTCGTTCCCTGAGCAACACCCGCGCGAGAGACTCCAAGCGGCTGGCTGGCTCATCGAGGAGCGACGGATGCCTGACGAGGAGATCGATCTCAAGTCCCTGTCCGACGAGGACCTCGTACGGCAGATGCACGACGACCTGTACGACGGTCTCGCGGAGGAGATCGCCGAGGGCACGCAGATCCTGCTCGACCGCGGCTGGGCGGCCGACAAGGTCCTGAACGAGGCGCTGGTCGAGGGGATGCGGATCGTCGGCATCGACTTCCGCGACGGGATCCTGTTCGTCCCGGAGGTGCTGCTCGCGGCGAACGCGATGAAGGCCGGGATGGAGCTCCTGCGGCCGCTGCTCGCGGAGACCGGGGTGCAGCGCATCGGCAAGGTGGTGATCGGGACCGTCAAGGGCGACATCCACGACATCGGGAAGAACCTCGTCGCGATGATGCTCGAGGGGGCCGGGTTCGAGGTGATCGACCTCGGCATCAACAACCCGGTCGAGAGCTACCTGGGCGCGCTCGAGGAGCACAAGCCGGACATCCTGGGGATGTCCGCCCTGCTCACGACCACGATGCCGTACATGAAGGTCGTCATCGAGGAGCTCGAGAAGCAGGGCATCCGCGACGACTACATCGTGCTGGTGGGCGGGGCGCCGCTGAACGAGGACTTCGGCAAGGCGATCGGCGCGGACGCCTACTGCCGCGACGCAGCGGTGGCGGCCGAGACCGCGTCGGCGCTGGTGCTCGCCCGGCGGGCCGCGGCGGGATGAGCCCGCGATCGGTCCTGCTGGACCGGGAGGTCGCGTTCGACGCGCGCTCGGGCGCGTCCGTCCTGGTGGTCGCATGCGGCGCGATCGCCCGCGAGGTGCTCGGCGTCATCCGGCTGAACGGATGGACGAACGTGACGGTCCGGTGCCTCCCGGCACGGCTGCACAACACGCCGGACCGCATCACCGGCGAGGTGGAGCGGGTGCTCGACGAATCCACCGGCCGGTACGGGGCGGCGTTCGTGGCGTACGGCGACTGCGGGACGGGGGGCGCCCTGGACGCGGCGCTGGCCAGGCGCGGCGTCGGGCGACTGCCGGGCGACCACTGCTACGCGTTCCTGGCGGGGGTCGACGAGTGGCTCGCCATGCACGAGGCCGAACCGGGGACGTTCTACCTGACCGACTTCCTCGCGCGGCACTTCGAGCGGTTCGTGGTGCGGGGGTTCCGGCTCGACGAGCACCCTGAGCTGCTGCCGGTGCTGTTCGGGAACTACCGGCGGGTGGTGTACCTCGCGCAGACGGACTCGCCCGTGCTGCGCGAGCGGGCAGCGGAGGCCGCGGCCTTCCTGTCGCTCCCGCTCGAGGTCCGGCGGACCGGCGTCGGCGACCTCGGGCCGGCGCTGGAGGCGTTCGTCGGCGGAGCCGGGACCTGATGGCTGAGCTCACCGTCATCTGGTGGCGCGACATCCCCGCGCAGGTGGTGGCGGGGACCGGACGCGGCGCCGCCAAGGTGCAGCTGTCGAACCGGTTCCAGGAGGCCATCGACATGGCGGCGACCCGTGCGGGCCTCATCGGCAGCGACGACTACATGGCCGAGTGGCACAAGGAACGCCGGCCGTGCGGCGACGACCTGGCGGCCGAGGCCGCCGCGGAGGCCGAACGGCTCGAGGCCGAGTTCGGGGACGACCGGCTGCTCGCGCTCACCCGATCCGGTGGGGTCGCCGGGCAGGAGGCCGCACAGTGACCGAGACGGTCGTCTCGTCGGCCACCCGCGAGGTGGTCATCGGGTTCGACCGGCCGTTCGTGCTGATCGGGGAGCGCATCAATCCGACCGGCCGCAAGCGGCTGGCCGAGGAGATGGTGGCCGGGGACTTCTCGACGGTGGCGGCCGACGCGGTCGCCCAGGTCGAGGCCGGCGCGCGCATGCTCGACGTGAACGCCGGCATCCCGCTCGCCGACGAGCCCGGAATGCTGGCCGAGGCCGTGCGACTGGTGCAGTCCATCACCGACGTGCCGCTCTGCATCGACTCCTCGATCGTCGACGCGCTGGAGGCCGGTCTCGCCGCGTACCGGGGGAAGGCGCTCGTGAACTCGGTGACGGGGGAGGAGGAGCGGCTGGAACGCGTGCTCCCGCTGGTCGCGAAGCACGGCGCCGCGGTCGTCGCGATCACGAACGACGAGACCGGCATCTCCGAGGATCCCGACGTCCGGTTCGAGGTGGCCCGACGGATCGTCGAGCGCGCCGCCGACCACGGCATCCCCAGGGAGGACGTCGTGGTGGATCCGCTGCTGATGCCGATCGGCGCCATGGGCACGGCCGGCCGGCAGGTGTTCCGGATCCTCGGGCGGCTCCGCGACGAGCTGAAGGTGAACAGCACGTGCGGCGCGTCGAACGTGGCGTTCGGCCTGCCGAACCGCGCCGCGTTGTCCGCGACGTTCCTCGCGATGGCGTCGGCCACGGGGTTGACGTCCGCGATCACGAACCCGCTCCATGAGGAGGTCCGCACGGCGATCGCGGCGAGCGACGTCCTGCGGGGGGCCGACCGCGACTGCGTCGCGTGGATCGGGCGATACCGGGAGGGCCCGGCGCCGAGCGGCGAGGGCCGCCGGCGGGGCGGCCGGGAGGGCCGCCGGCGCGGGGCCGGCGACGGCGCCGGCACGTCCGGGGCTCCATCGTCGGCAGCGGCGCCGGTCGAGCCGTGAGCGCGGTGCAGGTCCGGGTGGTGTTCACGCCTTCGGGCAAGCGGGGATCGTTCGCGTCGGGGACGAGCGTGCTCGACGCGGCGCGCGCGCTGGCAGTCGACCTCGACTCGGTGTGCGGCGGCAGGGGCATCTGCGGCCGCTGCCAGATCGTGGTGAGCGAGGGCGAGCACGCGAAGCACGGCCTCACGTCCCGAGGTGACCACCTCACGGCGTTCTCGGCTGCCGAGGCCACCTACCGGGCGCGGAGCGGACTCGCGGCGGAGCGCCGCCTGGGCTGCCACGCGCTGATGGTCGGCGACCTGGTGATCGACATCCCCGCCGACAGCCAGCTCCACCGGCAGGTGGTCCGCAAGGAGGCCGAGGTCCGCGACATCGCGATCGACCCGGTCGTCCGTCTGCACTACGTCGAGGTCGACGAACCGGTTCTGGCCTCGCCTTCGAGCGACCTCCGGCGGCTGCAGGACGCCCTCGAGCGCGAGTGGGGCCTGGCAGATCTCGACGCCGACCTCCACGTGCTCGAACGGCTCCAGCGAGCCCTCCGCGAGGGCGACTGGGCGGTCACCGTCGCGGTGCACGACGGCGCGACGATCACCGCCGTGTGGCCGGGGTTTCACGACCGGACCCTGGGGATCGCGTTCGACGTGGGATCGACGACCGTGGCCGGGCACCTGTGCGATCTCGCCACCGGCGAGGTGCTGGCCTCGGCCGGGTCGATGAACCCCCAGATCCGGTTCGGCGAGGACCTGATGAGCCGGGTGTCGTACGTGATGCTGAACCCCGGCTCGCAGGCGGACCTGACGAACGCGGTGCGGGAGTGTCTGGCCGGGCTGGTCGGCGAGCTCACCGCCGCGGCCGGGGTCGGCGCGGACGAGGTGCTCGAGGTCGCCCTGGTCGGGAACCCGATCATGCATCACCTGGTGCTCGGGCTCGACCCCACGGAGCTGGGCGGGGCGCCGTTCGCCCTGGCGACCGACGGGGCCGTCCGGCTCCGGGCCTCGGAGCTCGGCCTCTCCGTGCATCCGGGAGCGCGCGCGTACGTGCTGCCGTGCATCGCGGGCCACGTGGGCGCCGACACCGCCGGCGTGCTCCTGGCCGAGGCGCCCTACGAGCGGGACGACGTGAGCCTGATCGTCGACGTCGGCACCAACGCGGAGATCGTCCTCGGGAACCGCGAGCGCCTCCTCGCCGCGTCGAGCCCGACCGGGCCGGCGTTCGAGGGCGCGCAGATCTCCGGAGGACAGCGCGCGGCGCCCGGCGCGATCGAACGCGTCCGCGTCGACGCCGAGACCTTCGAGTCGCGGTACCGGGTGATCGGGACCGACGCGTGGTCGAACGACCCGGCCTTCGGCGGGACCGCGGTGACCGGCATCTGCGGCTCCGGGATCATCGAGGCCGTCGCGGAGCTCTTCCTCGCGGGCGTGATCACGGCCGACGGCGTGATCGACGGCTCGACCGCGGCACGCACCGAGCGCGTCGTGCCCCAGGGGCGGACGTTCTCGTACGTGCTGCGGGAGGCCGAGCCGCGCATCGTGATCACGCAGAACGACGTCCGGCAGATCCAGCTCGCGAAGGCCGCGCTCGCGGCGGGGTGCCGGCTGCTGATGGACCGCATGGGCGTCGAGTCGGTCGACCGCATCCGGCTGGCGGGGGCGTTCGGGGCGCACATCGACCCGGTGCACGCCATGGTGCTGGGCATGGTGCCGGACTGTGCCCCGGAGAGTGTGACCAGTGCCGGGAACGCCGCCGGCACCGGGGCCAGGATCGCGCTGCTGAACCGGGCGTCGCGCGGCGAGATCGAACGGATCGTCCGTGGGGTGGAGAAGGTGGAGACGGCGGTCGAGCCCACGTTCCAGGGGCACTTCGTCGACGCGCTGGCGATCCCGCACCGGACGCTGGGGTACCCGCGGCTGGCGGAGGTGGTGGCGCTGCCGGCCCGGCCGGAGGCCGGGCGGGCAGCGGGATCGGGCAGGCGGCGGCGACGCGTCGCCGCCGCCGGGGGAGGTGACGCGTCGTGACGGACGAGGCCAGGTCCGGTCGCCGGTCGGGCGGGCGCGCAGCGCGCCAGGCCGCCCGGCTCCACGCGGTCGCCGAGAAGGTTCCGTTCATCACCCGCACCATGGCGCCGTTCGAAGTGCTGTCCGACGAGGGCATCGAGCTCATCGAGCGCAACGCCGACCGCATCCTGCAGGAGATCGGGATCGAGTTCCGCGACCCGGAGGCGCTGCAGACGCTGCAGGACGCCGGCGCGGACGTGGACGGCGAGCGGGTCCGGTTCCCCGCCGGGATGTGCCGGGAGACCGTCCGGGCCACGGCTCCGCAGACGTTCACCCAGCACGCGCGCAACCCGGCCAACTCGGTCGAGATCGGCGGGATGCACACGGTGTTCGCCCCCGCCTACGGGTCGCCGTTCGTCCGGGATCTCGACGGCGGCCGGCGGTACGGCACGATCGAGGACTTCCGGAACTTCGTGAAGCTCGCCTACCTGAGCCCCCACCTCCACCACAGCGGGGGGACCGTCTGCGAACCCGTCGACGTGCCGGTCAACAAGCGCCACCTCGACATGGTCTATTCGCATATCCGCTACAGCGACAAGGCGTTCATGGGCTCGGTCACCGCGCCGGAGCGGGCCCGCGACACCGTCGAGATGGCCCGGATCGCGTTCGGCGCGGACTACCTCGAGGACCACCCGGTCATCCTGTCGCTGATCAACGCGAACAGCCCGCTCGTGTGGGATTCGACGATGCTCGGGGCGGCCCGGGCGTACGCCGAGGCGAACCAGGCGACGCTGATGACGCCGTTCATCCTCGCCGGGGCGATGGCCCCGGTCACGGCCGCCGGCGTCTGCGCCCAGACACTGGCCGAGGCGCTCGCCGGGATGACCTTCGTCCAGCTCGTCCGGCCGGGCGCGCCGGTCGTCCTCGGCAGCTTCGCCTCGTCGATGTCGATGCAGTCGGGCGCGCCGACGTTCGGGACCCCCGAGCCCGCCCTGGTCCTGTACACGCTGGCTGCCTGCGCGCGCAGGCTCGG
>DATLUW010000487.1:0-2810 GCA_035577825.1 Actinomycetota bacterium
TGAACGTCGGGCACGGCGACGCGTCGGTGGTCGAGGCGATGTCGGCGCAGGCCGGGGTCGTCGACTACGTGCACGGAACGCAGTTCACGACCGGGGTGCTCGAGGCGTACTGCGACGAGCTCGCCGAGGTGCTCCCGATGGACGGTGCGCGCGTCTATCCGGTGAGCGGCGGGAGCGAGGCCGTCGAGACCGCGCTGAAGCTGGCGCGGGCGTACCACCTGGCACGGGGCGAGGCGGACCGGCACGTCGTGATCGCGCGGTGGGGCTCGTACCACGGGAACACCCGGGGGGCCCTGGACGTCGGTGGCAAGGAGCCGCTCCGCGGTCCGTACGAGCCGTGGCTGGGGCAGGCGCTCCACGTCTCGCCGCCGTACGAGTACCGCTGTTCGCTGGTCGGTCATCCGGACGGGTGCGGCGCCGCGTACGCCGAGGAGCTCGACCACGTGATCACGCAGGTCGGCCCGGGGAAGGTCGCCGCGTTCATCGCGGAGCCCGTCGTCGGAGCGACGCTCGCCGCGGCGGTGCCGCCGGACGACTACTGGCCGGCGATCGCGGACGTGTGCCGCCGACACGGCGTGCTGCTGATCGCCGACGAGGTCATGACCGGGTTCGGGCGAACGGGGAAATGGTTCGGCGTCGACCACTGGGGCGTTCGGCCCGACATCCTCACCGCCGGCAAGGGAGCGGGGAGCGGGTATTGGCCGCTCGGCCTCACCATCGCGAGCGGCGAGGTCTACGACTCGGTCGGCAAGCGGGGGTTCGTGCACGGGTTCACCTACACGCACCACGCCGTGGGCGCGGCGGTCGGCAGGGCCGTGCTGGCGCGCCTCCGCGACGGCGGCCTGGTCGAACGCAGCCGCGAGCTCGGGGAGCGCCTGCTGAAGGACCTGACGACCGCGCTGGCGTCCGACGAACATGTCGGCGATGTCCGTGGACTCGGAACAATGATCGGCGTCGAGATCGTCGCCGACCGTTCGTCGAGGGCGGCGTTCCCGCGGGCGGACCGCGCCACCGAGCGCGTCGTCGCAGCGGCGAAGGAGAACGGCCTCCTGCTGTACTCGAGCACCGGGCACGTGGACGGCGACGGGGACCTGGTGATGGTCGGGCCGCCGTTCACGCTCGCCGACGACGAGGCCGACCTGCTCGTCGAACGCGCCGCGGCCGCCATCGGTACGCTCGGCGGGTGAGCAGCCGGCCCGAAGCGCCGTCCAGGTGAGCGAGTCCGTCGCGCTCGTCGTCACGCCCGAGGCGAAGGGCTACGACCACGGCCCCCAGCACCCCCTGCGCCCCGACCGCGTCCTGCTGACCTGGGACCTCATCCGCTCGTACGGCCTCGACCGGCGCGACAACGTCGCCGAGGTGCCCGGCCGTGTCGCCACCGACGACGAGATCTCGCTGGTGCACACCGACGAGTTCATCGACGCGACGAAGCGCGCGGGCCACGGCGAGTCCGGCCAGTGGGCGCGGTTCGGCTACGGGCCCGGCGACAACCCGATCTTCCGGAACATGCACGAGGCCGCCGCGGCGGTGGCCGGCGCATCGATCGCCGGCGCGGAGCGGGTGGTCAGCAACGGCACGGAGCACGCGTTCAACGCGGCCGGCGGCCTGCACCACGCCATGCCCGACCGCGCCAGCGGGTTCTGCGTGTACGACGACCCCGCGATCGCCATCCGATGGATGCTGGCGAACGGCGTCGAACGCGTCGCGTACGTCGACGTCGACGTCCACCACGGCGACGGCCCGCAGGCGATCTTCTACGACGACCCACGCGTGCTGACGATCTCGATCCACGAGTCGGGCCGGTACCTGTTCCCCGGGACGGGGTTCGAGAGCGAACGCGGCCGCGGCGACGCCGAGGGCACCAAGGTGAACGTCCCCCTCGCGCCCCGGACCGACGACGACGACTGGCTGGCGGCATTCCGGGCGGTGGTTCCGCAGCGGGTTCGCGACTTCCAGCCTGACGTGCTCGTCACGCAGCTGGGGTGCGACACGCATCGAACCGATCCGCTCGCGCACCTCGAGCTCACCACGCGCTCCTACCGGGAGGCCGCCGCGATGCTGCACGAGCTCGCCCACGAGGCGGCCGGCGGACGGTGGCTGGCGACCGGCGGCGGCGGGTACCAGTGGGCCAAGGTGGTTCCGCGGGCGTGGACGATCTACTTCGCGGAGATGGCCGGCGCCGCCGAGGACCTCCCGGACCGCGTCCCGGACGAATGGCACGCGGAGGCGTCCGCCCGGGCCGGCGCGGACGTCCCGGCCACCCTGACCGATCCACCCGAGGAACCGGAGGGACACGCATGGTGGTGACGACGAGGTGACCAGCGCGCCGCAGGGAGCCGAAGGCCTCGGCGCGGCCCGCAGCAAGCTCATGTGCACGCTCGGCCCGGCGACGGCCGGGGTCGACGCGGTGGTCGCGCTGGCCGATGCCGGCGCGGACATCTTCCGCGTGAACTTCTCCCACGGTTCGCTCGAGGACCATCGCGCGGCGGTCGAGGACGTGCGCGGGGCCGAGGAACGCGCCGGCCGACCGCTTGCCGTCCTCGCGGACCTCCCGGGGCCCAAGGTTCGACTGGGCGAGCTGCCGAAGGACAAGGTCCTGCTCCGGGCCGGAGGCGAGTTCGAGCTCCGTCCAGGCGCCGCAAACGGCGACGTCGGCGACGAGCACGGCGCCACCCTGACCTACGACGGGCTGGCCGGCGACCTGGCGGAGGGCGACCGCATCCTGCTCGCGGACGGGGCGGTCGAGCTGCGAGTCACCGGCGTCCGCGGCACCACCGTCGTGACGACGGTCGTGCGCTCCGGCCGGGTCG
>DATLUW010000488.1:0-2515 GCA_035577825.1 Actinomycetota bacterium
GGTTGAACTGGATCGCCGTGTAGAAGTACGCGAAGAACACGACCATCAACCCGTACAGCAGCAGGTAGGTCGGGCTCGACTGCGAGTTCAGGTTGTTGTTCACGAAGTTGCTGAACCAGCCCGCGTGATAGACCGAGGCGAGCAGCGTCGGGAAGTACAGGACCGACGACGCGAAGATGATCGGGATGACGCCCGCCTGGTTCACCTTGAGCGGGATGTACGTCGACTGGCCGCCCATCATGCGCCGCCCGACCACGCGTTTCGCGTACTGGACGGGGATCCGGCGCTGGCCCTGCTCGATGAACACCACCGCCAGGATGATCCCGAGCGCGAGCGCGAGGATGATGTAGAACTTCAGCGCCCCGGCCTGTTGGTAGATCGCCACGCCCTGCGTGGGCAATCGCGAGATCACGCTCGTGAAGATCAGGATCGACATCCCGTTGCCGATGCCGCGCTGGGTGATGAGCTCGCCCATCCACATGATGAGCGCGGTCCCCGCGGTAAGCGTCAGGACGATGAGCGCGATGTGCGCCGCGTCGAAGTCCTGCGGCGGGATGATGTCGGCCGGCGACCCGTTCGCCGTGTTGAACGTGTTGTTGAACAGGAACACCAGCCCGGTGGACTGCAGGATCGCCAGCGTGACCGTCATGTAGCGGGTCCACTGGGTGATCTTCTTGATCCCGACCTCGCCCTGCTTCTGCCACTGCTCGAGCTTGGGGATCACGACGATCAGCAGCTGCATGATGATCGAGCTGGTGATGTACGGCATGATGCCGAGCGCGAAGACCGCCATGCGGGTCAAGGCGCCGCCCGAGAACAGGTTGATGAAGTTCAGGAACCCCTGGTTCGCTCCGGCCGCCCCCTCCGTGTCGACCTGGAGGGCGTGGACGTTGATCACGGGGACCGGGATGTGGGACCCCACGCGGTACACGAGGATCATGAACAGCGTGAAGAGGATCTTCTTCCGAAGATCGGGAATCTTGAAGGCGTTGACGAAGGCTCTCAGCACCGGCGGTTCCCCATGGTACCCGACACCCTCGCGGGCGGGCTAGACGATCACCTCGGCGGTCCCGCCCGCCCGTTCGATCTTCTCCTTCGCGGACGCGGAGAACGCGTGCGCCTTCACCGTGAGCGCCCGGTCGATCTCGCCCCTGGCCAGCACCTTCACGGGCGCGCCGCCGCGCACGAGGCCGCGCTCGACCATCGACGTCGGGTCCACCTCGGACCTGGCGTCGTAGGTCTTGGCCAGGCGCTCCAGGTTCACCACCTGGAACTCCACCCGGTTGGGGTTGGTGAAGCCCTTCAGCTTGGGCACGCGGCGCGCGAGCGGCATCTGACCGCCCTCGAACCCCTGCTTCGGCTGGTGCCGGGCCCCCCAGCCCTTGGTGCCGCGGCCGGCTGTCTTGCCCTGGCCCGCGGCCTTGCCCCGGCCGACGCGCTTCCGGTCGCGCTTCGAACCGGCGGCGGGCTTCAGATGGTGGAGTTTCATTCCTTCACTTCCTCGACGTCGACCAGGTGGCTCACCTTGGCGATCATGCCCCGGATCTCCGGGCGATCGTCCTTGATCACGGAGTCGTTGATGCGGTGCAGGCCGAGCCGGCGGACCGTGTCCTTCTGGTCGCGCGGCCGGTCGATCACGCTCCGGCGCTGGGTCACCTTGAGCTTCGCCATCGTTACGCTTCCCGGCCCTCGTTCGGATCGAACACCTGGCTCTCGGCGCGGCGGGCTTCGCGGCGGGCCTCGGCCGCGGCCACGGCGTCGAGCATCGGCTTCGGCGCCACCTCATGGATCTCCCGGCCCCGCAGCCGCGCCACGTGCTCCGGGCGGCGGAGCATCTTCAGCCCGGCGACGGTGGCGTGCACGATGTTGATGGGGTTCCCGGAGCCGAGCGACTTCGACAGGATATCGGTGATCCCGGCGCACTCGACGACGGCGCGCACGGGGCCGCCGGCGATGACGCCGGTGCCCGGCGCGGCCGGTTTCAGCAGCACGACGCCGGCGCCGTCCTCGCCGATCACCTGGTGCGGGATCGTCGAGCCCATGAGCGGCACGTCGAACATCCGCTTCTTGGCCTCCTCCGACCCCTTCTGGATCGCGGCGGGGACTTCCTTGGCCTTGCCGTAGCCGACGCCCACCCGCCCGGCGCCGTCGCCGATGACGACGAGCGCGGCGAACGAGAACCGCCGGCCGCCCTTCACGACCTTGGCGACGCGGTTGATCGTGACCACGCGCTCCTCGAGCCCGCTCCGCTGGTCCGCGGGGGCGTCGTACCGCCTCAAATCGCCAACCCTCCCTCACGTGCTCCGTCGGCCAGGGCCGCCACACGGCCGTGGTAGAGCCGTCCGCCGCGGTCGAACACCGCGCGTTCGATGCCGGCGTCCTTCGCCCGCTGCGCGAGCAGCTCGCCCACCGCCTTGGCCCTGGCGGTCTTGTCGCCCTCGGCCTTCACCTCGCCGTCCGACGCACTCGCGATCGTGTGCGCGGCGACGTCGTCGATCAGCTGGGCGTAGACGTG
>DATLUW010000489.1:0-2999 GCA_035577825.1 Actinomycetota bacterium
CCTCGAGGTCGACAGTCTTGGGGTCGAAGGTGCCAGCCTGGCGCCCCTTCTTGCCGTCGGGATTGCTCTTGGCGTCCACACCGACGATCGGCACCAAACCGATCTCCGTCATGACGATGTTGAGGTGTCCGCAGCGAAGGATCATGTCCCACACGACCGCCTGCCCTCCCGGGGCGTGCGGCTTTGATCCGGCGCCGCGTGACCAACGCGGGCCTTGGCCTCGTCCTTGTCCTTCTTCACGCACTCGATCCCGAGGATCAACCACCTTAACGAACGCAAGCCGGGGAAAACCGTCTACTTCATCCGGGGCGCCCAGTCCGGAGCGCTGTCCCACATCACGGAGTTGGTGACATCCCTCAGTCCCGATCCGTCAAGGTTCATGACCCACACGTCCGGATTGCCCGGGTTCCCGACGCCGGGCTTATGGGCAGCGGTGATCATGGTCCCATCGGGTGAGAACGTGGCATGCCCCCACGTGGCGGTAGGTTCCCCTCCCGTGAACGTGTGCGTGACCCGGTGGAGGTCAGAGCCATCGGGATGGACCAGGTACAGGTTGTTCTGCCGATCTCCGTTCTCGTGCGAGCGGAACAGGATCCAGCGGCCATTGGGCGACCAGTCCGGTTGCGCTGCATCGAGGCGCCAGGGGGTGAGCCGGCGGAGATGGGTTCCATCCGGGCGCACAGTGAAGATGGCGTGCGCCTGCAGGTCGGGTCCCAGGAGACGATTGTTATCGCGTCGTTCGAACACGATGCGCCGGTCGTGAGGGCCCCACTGGGGCCAGTTGTCCTCGTACCGATTGTGGATCGCGGTCGTCGCGTCCGGCTGGGTCACCCGGCGGACGTGTGTTCCGTCCGCCCGCATCACCTGGACCGTCACCAGACACCGATCGGTCGCCGGCACGCCCGAGCACGTTCCCGCCCCCCGGGTGAACGCGATCCTCGCCCCGTTCCGGGAGAAGGCCGGGCCGAGTTCGGACAGGCACTCGCCCGTGCACGAGCCGGTCAGGTTGGTCCGGTCCGTTCCATCGGAACGGACCTTAGAAGATGCGGCTGCTGTCTCCAACAATCCGGTCGTACGCGACCCATGCGCCATCGGGGGACCAGTCCGGGTCAGTGGTGAGGACACCCCTGTGGGGGTTGGTCAGCTGTCGGAGCGTTGTGCCGTCCGGTTCGATGGTGAAGATGGCCCCGTAGGTGTGTGCGGCGTTGAGGTAGCGCCGGAACGCGATGGGTCCGTTGGAGCCAGTCGCGGTCGCGCCGGCGGGCGGAGCGTTCAACAGCACCGTTGAGATCGACGTCACCGCCGCGACGAACATGATGAGGCGCTTCATAGTTCATTCCTCCCTTGCCCAAGTCAGTTCGTACGACTCCAGCGGGACGGACGGGTCAGGGCGTGAGGTCCGGTCCCGTTCGGGTGGGCGACGAGTTGCCCATGTTCCTTGAACGGGCGGAGCTTTCAAGGGTTTCGTTTACCTAGGCCGTGGCCCCCAGTCCGGAGCGCTGTCGAAGATCGCCGAGTGGGTCACGTTGCGGAGGCCGGAGCCGTCCAGGTTCATGACCCAGATGTCCGGATTCGATGGCCGTCCATCCGCGCCTAGACGCAGGTTATGAGCGACCGTGATCATCGTTCCGTCAGGGGAGAAGGTATAGGACCCCCACTGGTGGAAGCCGTTGAAGGTGTGGGTGATCCGGTGCAGGCCGCTCCCGTTCGGGTGGACCAGATACAGGTTGTCCGTCCGGTCCTGCCCATCGTGGGACTCGAGCAGGATCCATCGCCCGTTCGGCGACCAGTCGGGGCCGTCGCCCGCGTGCAGTTTCCAGGGGCTGACCCGCCGCACGTCCGTTCCGTTCAGGCGGATGGTGAACACGGCATGCCGGCCGGACCTGCCGTTCCCTTGTAAGACCAGGCGGGTTCCGCCAGGGGACCACTGCGGGTACTGACCCGCATACTCGGTCGGGGTGACCTGGCGCACACGAGTGCCGTCCGCCTGCATCACGAACACCGCCACCAGGCCGATCGAATCGTCGTATCGAGTGAATGCGATCCGCTTCCCGTCCGGCGACCAGGCGGGATAGACATCGTCAACACTCGGGTCCTTGCTGATCTGGGTGAGATGTGTTCCGTCGGGCCTGACCTTGAAGATTCTGGTGGGTTTGCAGGAACACACGGCGGCCTGCCGATAGAAGGCGATCCACCTGCCGTCCGGAGACCAGTCTGGCTCATTGTCGAGGAAGACCTTCCCCCGGTGGGTGATCTGCCGCACCCCCGCTCCATTGGGCCTGATGGTGAAGATCGCCCCCAGTGTGTGATCGTCGTTGAAGTACCGCCGGAACGCGATCCGGCCGTTCTTCCCCGGCGCCGTCGCGTGGGCTGACGCCAGCCCAAGAGCCGTCGAAATCACGAGGGCAACGACCAGCCCGGTGACGACTCGAGTCATCCTTCGCATCTCATTCTCCTTTCGTGTCGAGAAGCTGTGGACGATTGGCGTTCTGCCGCCCCTTGGCGGAATACTCGCGATCGGGCCTGGAAGACCACGTGAGAATCGCTGGAAGAACGCGTGAGGTCTCGGGGCTTCACGCGTTTCTCAAGGACCGAGGCTCAGACTTCCTGGCATGAACCGGCGATCGTTGGGAGCCAGCCTTCCCACCCGGCAACGGGCGGCGTACCGTGCGACCATGCGTTTCCTGGTCCTCGGGCCCCTCGAGGTCACGAACGCCGTCGGGCCGATCCCCCTGGGCGGCCCCAAGCAACGTGTCGTCCTCGCCCACCTCGCCATGCGAGCAAACTCGGTTGTCCCGGCTGGAGCCCTGATCGATCAGCTCTGGGGGGACGAACCCCCCGATTCGGCAAGGAACACCCTCCAGTCGTACATCTCACACCTGCGCAAGGCCCTCGGCCCCGAGCGGATCGAGGGGCGTTCTTCCGGGTACGTGCTCCACCTCGACCATCACGAGCTCGACGCCGCACAGTTCGAGCAGCTGCTCGAGGAGGCCCGGGCC
>DATLUW010000490.1:0-4154 GCA_035577825.1 Actinomycetota bacterium
GACGTCTACATCCTGAACGCGGTCGTGCGCCAGACGATGCGGCTCACGGTGCGCAAGCAGGAGAGGGGTCCCGGGCCAACCGGCCGGCTGGCGTTCGAGCTGTTCGCGCCCGGGGTGGCACCGACGTTCCACCACGGCACGGGCTTCGGGTCGTTGACGCACGACGCCGACGCCGAGACGCTGACCACGGTGGCGACGCGGAGTGGGGCCTACCTGGCGGTGGTCTACCGCGTCGACGGCAGCAACGCGGGCACACCGCTCACGTACGACTTCGTCACCTCGACGAGCCAGACGCTCGATGCGCCGGTCGCGTCGCCGCGGGTGCTGGCGTTGCGCGGCGCGACGCCGAACCCGGCGAGCGCCACGCGGATGACGATCGCGTTCGAGCTACCGAGCGACGCACCGGCGCACCTCGAGCTGGTGGACGTCGGCGGACGCCGCGTCCTGTCGCGGGACGTGGGCGGGATGGGTGCAGGGCTGCATGCGGTCGACCTCGCGAGCGGAGGCCGGATCGCGCCCGGGGTCTACTGGGTCCGCCTCACGCAAGGACCGTCCTCGCGGATGGCACGGGTGGCGGTCGTCGACTGACATCGTTCGGTTCGACGCCAAGCTGCATTGAGCGGTGAAAGGCTGCGGCCCTGCGGCCGGGCCAGCACCCTCAGGAGGCGCCATGAAGCTTCGCTCCCGTTTCCGCTCGCTCGTGTGGATGGTTCTCTGTGTCGCCGGAATGGCGATCGCCCCGACGCCCGCGCTCGCCAATTGGACCGCGTTGCCGGGCGCCGTACAGATCAGCACCAACCCCGCGTACTCCCGCGTCCGCACCGCGCGCGATGGCGGCACAGGGCTGTACATCGCGTGGCGCGACTCGCTCGGGTCCGGGGCCAACAGCACGCTGTACCTCCAGCACCTCGATGGCCTTGGCAACTATGTCTGGGGGTTCGCGAAGAAGATCAGCGACGGCGGCTACCCCGCGGGCCTGGGCGATTACATGCAGATGGACGTCTGCCCCGACGGCTCCGGCGGCGTCTTCGTCGCGTACGAGGACTACTTCTCCGACCTCTCCGCCCACGGCACGCGAACCTGGCTCACGCGGCTCGACTTCTCCGGCGCGACGATGTCCGGGTTCCCGGTGCAGCTGAACATCGCCTATTTCCAGGTCAGCAGCGCCACACGGCCGGCGGTCTGCTCGGACGGTGCCGGCAACGCGATCGTGTCATGGGGGGATCACGCCGTCGCGGGCGAGGGCTGTTCGGGCTCCCCGAACGGGGATCCGCAGCTCTTCGCCCAAGAGGTGGATGGCACGGGGCACACGCTGTGGACGCCTGGCGGAGTGGCGGTGTCCCGCGTCGGAGACCTGGCGACGGACCTCGACAACGAGGCGGCGATGCGGCCCGCCCCGTGTGCGGGCGGTGGCGCGTACTTCACGTGGACCGGCTTCGGCAGCGATTGCACCAAGAGCGTGGTCAGGATCCAGCTCCTGAACGCTGCCGGTCAGCCCCAGCTGGTGTCCGGCGGCCTCTTGCTTCTCCCGCTCGCTTCCGCGGTGGCGTACGCGATCGCGAACGGAACCGACTGCATTGAGACCATCATCCGCGGGGACGGGGTCTTCGTCGAACGAGTCAGACCGGACAGCTCTCTCGCGTGGTACCAGCTGTTGGACACGTCCGGTGCGCAGGGGCCCGGCTCGGCGGTCTCCGACGAACTCGGTGGTGTGCTCGTCACGTGGTGGAGCAAGCATGCGAACCGCCAGGTCGTGCAGGACCTGGACGCGGGCGGCGCGCTGTCGATGCCGACCTGGGACACGGCCACGCACGGGACGGCCTTTGCCTCGACGTTCAGCGCAGATCCCAATCTGGTCCCGCCGTGCGTCATCCCGGATCACAAGCGCGGCGCGTTCATCGCGGTCGCCAGCACGGGCTCGGTGCCGAGCCTACGACAGGTGCGCGTCCAGGGCGTGAGTCTCTTGGGCCAGCCCGCATTCCCGAACGCCGGGCTCACAGTCAGCCCCGCGGGCCAGAACGCGCTCGCGATCAGCGGCGTACCCGGCGTGCTCAACAACGGGATGTTCGCGTGGGGGAACTCCAACGGCGTCTGGGCGCAGCAGATCTCACTTTCGGATCTCGATGCGACCGTGACGCCACCCGGTTGGGCCGGCCCGTTGGTGCCGCGCTCGCTCGACAACTCGACACCGTCCGTCGTCGCCCCATCGACGCTGCTCGAGGACTCACCGACCTGGGTCAACTGGGCGGTGACGCAGCACGGGCCCAACCCCACGGGGGCATTCCGGTCGGTCGTCTATCTCGACGGCTTCTTCGTCGCACTCGCAGACGCCGCCGACAACTCGGGCCCCGGTCTCTACTACTCGCTCAACCGTCCCACCGGGTACAAGCTCCCCGGCGGTCCGCACACGCTCGCGCTCGGTACCGACACCGAGTACGACCCGCTCCGGAGCGTGGACGAGACGACCGAGGCGGACGACGTATACAAGGGACAGTGGGTGTGGGAGCCGAGCTACGTCCTGGTCGGCCCCAGCCTCGATCTCCCGGTGGGGCCGATCGGCGGCTCCCCGCTGCCGAACGGCAACTCGCACAAGGTGCACATTCCCGGACCGTTGACGCCTGCGGGCGCCCCGAACGCGTGGGTGGTGAGCGATGCGGCGCGTCGCGGACCCACGTTCGGTGGCCCGGCCGGCGGCGTGATCGGCTACGGCGACAGCTATGGCCTCCAGCTCTACGACGCCCCCGCGGGCGTGCCCGAGTTCACGCACATCGTGGACGCCAGCCACCAGCCCTACAACGGCACCAACTTCGTGCTCGGGCTGAGCAGCGCCAACCCCGAGTCGCTCTACACGCTCCAGGTGCGCGACTCGACGCAGGACACGAACCCCGACTCGTGCTGGTTCGACTTCCAGCAGGCGGACACGCGCTCGGGTCCGGTGGGCTCGAGCTGGACGAACCAGGCGATGGCAGCGGGCGAGCTGGCGGACGTCTACATCCTGAACGCGGTCGTGCGCCAGACGATGCGGCTCACGGTGCGCAAGCAGGAGAAGCAGCCTGGGCCGACGGGGAGGCTGGCGTTCGAGCTGTTCGCACCCGGCAGCGCGGCGACGTTCCACCGCGGCCTGGGCTTCGGCTCGTTCACGCACGACGCCGACGCCGAGACGTTGACCGTGGTGGCGACGCGGACCGGGCCCTATCTGGCGGTGGTCTACCGCACCGACGGCACCAACGCGGGCACGCCGCTCACGTACGACTTCATGACCTCGAGCACGCAGACGCTCGACGCGCCGGTGGTACCGCCGCGGGTGCTGGCACTGCGAGGAGCGACACCGAACCCGGCGAGCGCCACGCGGATGACGATCGCGTTCGAGCTGCCGAGCGACGCGCCGGCGCGCCTGGAGGTGGTGGACGTCGGCGGACGCCGCGTCCTGTCGCGGGATGTGGGCGGGATGGGGGCAGGGCTGCATGCGGTCGACCTCGCCAAAGGAGGCCGGATCGCACCCGGGGTCTACTGGGTCCGGCTCACGCAGGGCGCGACCTCGCGGATCTCCCGGGTGGCGGTCGTGGACTGACGGGGCCTGCAGTTTTCGCTGGAAACGCGCGGGGGAAGCCGCGGCGAGAGCGTCGGGGGGCCACGTGCTCCATAATCGAACTCATGAGCGCCACCCCCGGCCCCCCGCCGGAAGCTCCCGCGCTTGTCGAGACGACGCAGCTTCTCGCGCTGGCGCGCGACGGCGATCGCGCGGCGCGCGATCGGCTGTTCGCACGCTTCCTGCCGCGGCTCGAAGCCTGGTCGCATCGCCGGCTGCCGCATTCGGCGCGCGGGCTCGCCGACACCGACGATCTCGTTCAGGTGACGCTGGTTCGCGCGCTCAACCGCCTGCATGCGTTCGAGCCGCAACGCGAAGGCGCGTTCCTGTCCTACCTGCGCACGATCCTGCTGAACGTGGTGCGCGAGGAGATCCGGCGCGCGCGCCCGCTCCTGCGCCGCGAGGAGCCGGGCGAGGACCTGGTCGCGCCCTCGCGCTCGCAGCTCGAGGTGCTGATCGGTGCCGAGACGATGGAGCGCTACGAGGAGGGATTGGTGCGGCTCCCGGACGAGCAGCGCGAGGCGGTGATCCTGCGCCTCGAGTTCGGCTACTCGCATGCGGAGAT
>DATLUW010000491.1:0-5449 GCA_035577825.1 Actinomycetota bacterium
CCTGGACGATCGCCTTCATCGCGTTCGCTCCTCCCCACGGGCGCGGTCGTGTGTACGGCGTACACAGCTCGCGAGAAGCGTACTGCGTACGGCGTACACTGTCAATCGAAGATCTCCAGCCGGCCACTGAAAGAGGAGGGATGGATGGCCACCGAGACCGTCGACCTGCAGCGGCCGGCCCTGACGAAGGACCGGATCCTGCGCGCCGCCGTCGAGCTCGCCGACGAGGGGGGCGTCGACTCGATCAGCATGCGGAAGGTCGCGCAGCGGCTCGGCGTCGTCCCGATGGCTCTCTATCGCCACGTGGCGAACAAGGAGGAGCTGCTCGACGCCATGGTCGAGGCGGTCGTGGCCGAGATCGAGCCCCCGGTGGCGGGCGTCGACTGGAAGTCCGCGATGCGAACCCGAATCCTCTCCGCCCGGCGCATGCTGCTGCGGCATCCGTGGGCCGCGCGCGTGATCGAGTCGCGGATCACCTTCACGCCCTCGATGATCGAGTACTACGACGACATGATCGGCGTGTTCCTGTCGGGGGGGTTCTCCATGGAGCTCACCCACCACGCCCTGCACGCCATGGGCAGCCGGATGCTCGGTTTCACCCAGGAGCTGTTCGACGACACGCCGGAGGTCGACCCGGACGCGGAGGCCGAGATGTACCGGGCGATGGCCGAGCGGTACCCGAACATCGGCGCCCTCATCGCGACCGCCATGCACGACGACGATTCGGTCGTCGGCGGCCGGGGGTGCGACGACCAGTTCGAGTTCGAGTTCGCCCTCGACCTGATGCTCGACGGCCTCGAGCGGCTCAGGGACGCGGGCTGAGTCGCACTTGCCGGCTCAATCCGAACCGCCGTCGCCGGTGACGGGCGGCGCCTCGGCGTCGAGCTCGGACAGCACCTCCCGGCGAGGCCGCTCGGCGCCCCGCCGGTACGCCAGGTCGAACTCGTCGTCCCCGAGCGCCTCCCGCGCGCCGGCCGAGACTCGCAGCACGTCCATGTCGGCCCGGTCGGCGATTCCGCGGAGCACCACCGCTTTCCCGAGCAGCTCGGCCGCCAACGCGGCGTCGCCGGACGCCAGCGCCACGTCCGCTCGGAACTCCACCGCCCGCGCCACTACCGGGTAGTCGGGCGCGTCGAGCCCCGTCCGGACCGCCCGGCGGTACCACTCGAGCGCCGCAGGCAGGTCGCCGCGAACGAGGTCCACCCGCCCCCGGCCGACCAGCAGCCACCCGAGCAGCGGGAACATCGACCGCGGATACCCCTCGAATGCGTCGATCGCGCCGTCCAGGAGCGCCTGGGCGTCGTCGAGCCGCCCCGACACCCTCGCGACGTCCGCACGAGCCATGGCGACGAACAGCTTCCACTCCTCGATGCCGATCTCGTCCGCGATGCGCTGCGCGGCGTCCAGCTCGGCCGCGGCGCGTTCGATGTCGCCGGCCTGGGTTCGCTGGATCGCCGACTTGATCAGCAGCTGCGCGGTGTCCTCCCGGTCGTCGAGCAGCCGGAACGCCTCCTGCGCCTCCTCGAGCGCCGCGGCGGCCGCCTCGCCTTCTCCCCGCATCGCCGCGAGGTCCGCGAGCACGACTAGGGTGTTCCCGATCCCCCACCGGTCGCCGGCGCTGCGAAAGTCGCGGAGCGACGCCTCGAACGACTCCGTGGCCTCCCCGACCTCGCCGAGGTTCGTCAGCACCTGGCCGGCCACGAGGTGGGCGAGCCCGGAGACCCACCGGTCGGGCCCGTCGAACCGCGCCCTGGCGAGCTCGAGCGCCCGCTGCTCCTCCGCCCGGAACAGGCTCACGAGCATCTCGGTCATCTCGAGCGTCGGGAACTGCGCCAGGCGCTCCGGCGGGACCGACGGGATCAGGGCCACCGCCTCCTCGCCTCGACGGAGGGCCTCGTCGAAGCCCTGGCCGCCGGCGACCCCGAGCGTCGCCCGGACGACGAGCACCCCGGCCCGGTACTCCGGAGCCACGTCGCCCTTCATGGCCAGGGCCAGCTCGCTGAACTCGCGCGCCTCCGACCGGGCGCCCCGCATGAACCAGAACCACCCGGAGAAGACGACCAGCCGCATCGCGAGCTCGGCCTCGCCGGCGTCGGCCGCCCACCGGATCGCCGCGTGCACGTTGTCGCGCTCGGCCGACAGGCGCTGGAGCCATTCGAGCTGCCGCGCGCCGCGAAGGGAGCCGTCGGCCTTCTCGGCGAGCACGGCCAGGTACTCGGCCTGCCGGCGTCGCAGCATTTCGTCCTCGCCGGCCTCGCGGCGGCGTTCGTCCGCGTAGGCCCGGATGGTGTCGAGCATCGTGTACCGGACCTGCCCTGTCGGTGTCGTGTCGCCGTCGCGGTCGGCGTTCACGAGGGACTTGTCCACCAGCGATGCCAGCAGGTACAGGACGTCGTCGGGTGGGACTCCGTCGCCCCCGCACACCGCCTCGGCCGCCTCGAGCGTCGCCCCGCCGGGAAACGTCGCCAGCCGGCGGAGCACGACGCGTTCCGGCTCGTCGAGGAGCTCCCAGCTCCAGTCGACCACCGCTCGGAGCGTCTGGTGCCGCGGGAGCGCCGCTCCGCCGCCCACGCCGAGCAGCCGGAACCGATCGTCGAGCCGCCCCGCGACCTGATCGACCGTCAGGCTCCGCAGGCGGGCCGCGGCCAGCTCGATCGCGAGCGGCATCCCGTCGAGCGCCCGGCAGATGGCCACGACGTCACGGACGTTCGATTCGTCGACGACGAACCCCGGCAGCACCGCCGTTGCGCGGTCGGTGAACAGCATCACCGCGGGCGAGTCCACGGCTCCCACGGGCCCGACGTCGGCGTCGGGCTCGGGCATCTCGAGCGGATCGATCGGCAGGAGCACCTCGCCGGTGATCCCGAGCGGCTCCCGGCTCGTGGCGAGGACGCGGAGTGACGGGCACCGGGCGAGGAGCGAGTCGGTGAGCGTCGCGACCGCCTGCACGAGGTGCTCGCAGTTGTCGACCACGAGGACGAGGTACCGTTCGCCGATCGCCTCCGCGAGCCGGTCCTCCGGTCCGGTGGTGCCCGCGGCGAGCGTCAGCAGGCCCGCCTCCCGCGCGCCGAACACCGACAGGAACGCCTGGACGAGCTCGCCTGGGTCGCCGACCGGCGCGAGCTCGACCATCCAGACGCCGCCGGGGATCCCGTCGACGAGTCGCGAACCGACCTCGGTCGCCAGCCGAGTCTTGCCCGAGCCGCCCGGGCCGACCAGGGTGACCAGCCTCGAGCCCTCGAGCGCCGTCGAGATCCGTTGCACGTCCGACTCACGGCCGACGAAGCTCGTGATCTGCGCCCGGAGGTTCGTCCGCGGCGGCGCATGGAGGCTGGCTTCCCCGGCCGACGACGGCGCCGGCTTGCGTTTCGGGGGCTCGCCGCGGAGGACCGCGACCTGGAGCTCCTGCAGTTCCGGCGACGGGTCGATGCCGAGCTCGTTGGCCAGCCGCGTTCGCAGCCGGTCGAACGCGGCGAGCGCGTCGGCCTGTCGGCCCTCGGCCGCCAGCGCCCGAACGAGCTGCCCGTTCAGCCGCTCGCGGAGCGGGTGCTCGGCGACCAGCGCCTCGAGCTCGGCGACGAGCGTCCCGTCGGAGTTCCCCGTCGCGAGGGTCGCCTCGACGTTGTCCTCGATCGCGGCGAGCCGAAGCTCCTCCAGCCGAGCGGCCGCGGCGACCGCGAACGACGCGTCGGCCGCGTCGGCCAACGCGGGCCCGCGCCACAGCTCGAGCGCCTCCCGCAGGACGGCGCCCGCACCCCGCGCGTCGCCGTCCGCCAGTCGTCGACGGCCCTCGGCCGCGAGCCGTTCGAACCGAACCGCGTCCACCGCTTCGGCCTCGACCGCCAGCCGGTAGCCCGTCGTGTCGGTCTCCACGCAGTCCGGGAGCGCCCGCCGAACCCGGGCCACGAGCGACTGCAGCGCGTTCGTGGCGCCGTCGGGCGGCTCGTCCTCCCAGATCGCGTCGATGAGCCGGGCGACCGGCACCACCCGGCCGGGCTCGAGGGCCAGCCGCGTCAGGAACGTCCGGGCGCGGGCGCCGGGAACCGCCACCGGCGAGCCGCCCACCCGCACCTCGAGCGGCCCGAGCACCAGGACCTCGACCGAACCGACCACCGGAACATTGTCGCGGCGCCGGTCGCAGTCGTCTCGCGCGGCGGTCGAACCCGCCCTTGCATGGGAACGTTCAGCAGGTGGCGACGACCAGACGCCGATGGCTCGTCGACGGCATGAACGTCATCGGGTCCAAGCCGGACAGGTGGTGGAACGACGTCGACCGCGCCGTCCACCGGATGGTCGACTCGCTCCGGGCGTTCGCCGAGCGAACGGGCGACGACGTGACGGTCGTGTTCGACCGCGGGCCCCGCGATCTCGAACCCGGCCGCTACGGCGACCTGGTCGTGGCGTTCTCGACGCGGAAGGGCCGCAACGCCGCCGACCATGACATCGTCGAGCTGGTCGCGGAGGACGACGACCCGGCCGGCATCACCGTCGTCACCTCCGACGACCGGCTGGCGGAACGCGTCCGGGAGCTCGGCGCGGACGTCGCCCCCGCGGGACGCTTCCGCCGCCGGCTCGACGACGGCGAAGGGATCTCCGCGGATCCGACGTAGGGTGGCCTCGACCACGAGAAGCGCCCCCGCGCGGGAGGAGGTCACGATGGTGACGAAAGCGATCCTGGCCCGTATGGAGGCCAAGCCCGGCAAGGAGGACGAGGTGGCGAGGTTCCTCGAGGGCGCCCTGCCGCTCGTCGACGACGAGCCCGGCACGATCACCTGGTACGCGGTCCGGCTCGGGCCGTCGGAGTTCGGCATCTTCGACACGTTCGAGGGCGACGAGGGCCGCCAGGCCCACCTGAACGGCAAGGTCGCCGAGGCCCTGATGGCGAACGCCGACGAGCTGTTCGCATCGCCGCCCGACATCCGCCCGATCGACGTGCTCGCCGCGAAGTAGCACCGGGCCGGTCGGGTTTCGTCCGGCTCGCCCGATCGGCCGGCCTCCCGGGCGAGCGGTACGCTCCGGCACCATGGAGGACCACGCGCGCGACCCTCTCGCGGAGCGGCTCCGCCTGGCGGAGCTCGCGGCCCTCGACCTCTATGCGGTCTATCTCGGCGAACGGCTCGGCCTGTATCGGGAGCTCGCGGCCGGCGGTTCGGCCACCTTTCCGGAGCTCGCGGCGCGGGCGGGGATCGCCGAGCGGTACGCCCGCGAGTGGCTGGAGCAGCAGGCCGTGACCGGGTTCCTCGAGGTGGAGGACGCCGGCGCGCCCGCAGTGGAACGCCGCTACCTCCTCCCGGAAGCGCACGTCGCGGCGCTGGTCGACCGCGACGGCATCGAGTTCTCGACCCACCGGGCCGTCGACGTCGTCCGGGGCGGACGCCGGCTCCCCGACCTGGTGGAGGCGTTCCGAACCGGCGGCGGCATCCCCCCCCTGCCGTGGGAGCCGGAGGGC
>DATLUW010000492.1:0-8644 GCA_035577825.1 Actinomycetota bacterium
CCAGGTTCACCTTGGCCTCGGACAGCTCGGGGGAGAGCGTTGCGGACTGCCGCAGGAGGCGTTCCGCGTCCGCCCACCGGCGGAGCTCGAGCATCGCGTGGCCCTCGTTGTTCAGCAGGATGGCCTGGCCGCTGATCCCCATGACGGAGTGCGGCGCGGCCGACATGGCGTCGGCGGCCTTGGCCACGGCGTACGACTGCTTGGCGAGACCGAGTACGTTCAGCACCGCCGAGATGCTGGCCAGGATCGAGGGGTCCTTCGGCGAGAGCTCGTGCGTCCGCAGCAGGGCCAGGAGCGCGGCCAGCGGCTTGCGGGCGGCGAACGTCATCACGGCCGCCGCGCGGGACTCGGTTGCGGAGCGCGCCGCAGCGCTGTGCTCGAACCCGCTCACCGCGCTCGCGCCGGCCTGGCTGACCACGTACTGCCGGGCGGACGCGAGGGCCTGGGCGAGCGAGGTGGTCACGGCGATCGGCTTGCCGCCCGGGCAGTACGTGTCCCGGTTCGCGATGAATCGAGCCAGGACGGCCTGGGTCGAGTCCTCGTCGTACGCCGAGCCGAACGACCACAGCTTCGGCGGGGGAGCGGTCGCGTTGGGTGCCGCGAACGCGGCCTGTCCCGTCCCGAGCACGGTGGCCGTCACCAGGACCACCGCCACGAACGAACGGAATCCAGATGCCCTGTGTGTCCCGACGGCCTTCATGATCGCTCCCTCCCACTCGTTTCTCGCAAGAACGTGGGTGAGCATGGAACCGTGAGCTAAAGGGTCACTAAAGGCCGCAGGCCCAGCTCCTCGGCCAGGCCAGGAGCCCCTCGAACCCGCGCCGCACGTTCCTGCCGGCCATCCGCCACACCAGGCCTCGGAGGATGGGCGCGGTCATATCCAGGGAGCGCCGTCGAGCCGCGTCAGCTCCTCCGTGTACGACACGTCACTCAGATGCCCCCGCTTCCATCCCCACGTAGCGGGTATCCATCCCGGGCGCCGGCGGCTTCCGGTGGAAAGGCGCGCCCTTGACCCACAGCCTCAGCGCCTCGATGTGGATCCCGGCGGTGACCTTGAGCGTCGAGAGCGGGTTGGCGGCGAGCGCACGACGGAGGTTGGCCTTCGTGAACTCGATCCGCCGCCCATGCCAAGCCGCCACGAACATCGGACCGTTCGGGCGGTCCGCGCCCTCCGGGCCGGTCACCCGCATGGTCACGGCGGCTCGTTCGTCCGGTTCGCGGACGGCGAAGTCGTATCTCACGTCCATCGGCATGAACGGCGAGACGTGGAAGTCCTTTCGGCACGATTGCCGAATCGGCGCGCCCGGGGTGGGTCCCGGCTCCACAGGGATGAGGTAGTTGTGGGACTCGCCGAACGTGTTGCGGACCTCGTACAGCAGCCCGCGCAGCGAGCCGTCCCGGTGATGGCAGAACCACACCGACAGCGGGTTGAACACGTACCCCAGGATGCGCGGCGAGCAGAGGATCCTGACGGGGCCGCCGTCCAGGTCGATCCCCATCGCCGCCAGGTGTCCGTCGATCCAGGGCCGCAGCGGTGAGCCGTCCCGCGGACCGTGGTCCCGGTCGAGGAAGGCGACCAGGCCCGATCGGTTGTAGCGGAATGGCCCGCCGTCGCGGTCCAGCTCGGCGACCTCGTCCAGATCGATGAGCGTCGTCAGCACGCGGTAGGAGAACTCGTGCGGGACGGGCCCGAGGCGGCGGTGGGTGACCGTGCTGGGGTAGATCGCGGATGCGCGGCCGGCGGGGGCGGCCGGGGGGCGAGCTTCGAGCAGCGCCGGGGAGCTCATCCGGCCATCCTCGCCTCGGCCGGCGTCCGGGCGCCGACGAGGATCGATCGGGCCGCATCCAGACCGGAGCGGAGACCGTCCTCGTGGAACCCGAACCCGGTCCACGCTCCGGCGAACCAGACGCCGCCCCCGCCCTGGATGCCGGCCAGCTCCGTCTGCGCGGCCACCGAGTCCCGGTGGAATTGGGGGTGTGCGTAGTCGAACTCGCCGAGCACGGTTCCGTCCCTCGGTTCGCGACTCGGATTCAGGGAGACGAACACGTCCAACCCGGGATCGAGGTTCTGAAGCCGGTTCATCCAGTAGGTCAGTGAGACCGGCTCGCCACGGCGTGACGGGGCCGTCTCGCCGAGATAGTTCCAGCTGGCCCATGTGTGCCGGAGGCGCGGCATCAGGCGCCGGTCGGTGTGGAGCACCGCGCGGTTGGGCCGGTACGGAAAGGCCCCCAGCACCCGGCGCTCGCGGGCGGTGCCACCCGGATCTGCGGCCATGAGCGAGAGCGTGTCGTCAGCGTGCGTGGCCATGACCACGGCGTCGAAGACGCCGGCGCCGCCCTGCGCGTCGCGGACCTCGACGCCGTGTCCCAACCGTCGGACGCCGGCGACGGGCGTCCCGAGCCGCACCCGGCTCCGGAACGGGGCCGACACGCGTCGCACGTATTCGCGGCTGCCACCCGACACGGTTCGCCACCGGGAGCGGTCCCGCAGGGCGACGAGCCCGTGATTGTCCAGGAACCTCACGAGGGTTCGAGCGGGCTGGGCCAGGATGTCCCCTCGGGTGGCCGACCAGATGCACGCCGTCATCGGCAGCAGGTATCGCTCGACGAAGGAATCCGACAGGCCGCTCTCCCGGAGGAACGCCGCGAAGGAGGGCTCGGCCCCGTGTTCCAGGAGGCGTCTTCCCGCGCGGGCGAACCTGGGAAGGTCGGCGGCGATCCGCCACGCTGCGGGATCGGTCGGGCGGCGCCATCCCGCCAGCAGGCCCAGCGTGCTCGCCCGGTATTCGAACGCCCCGCCGTCCAGGGACACGGAGAACGACATGTCGCTGGGCTCAGTGGGGACCGCATGCTCGCGGAACAGCCTGGTGAGCAGGGGGTAGTTCCGTTCGTTGTAGACGATGAATCCCGTATCGACCGGCACCCGGCCGGCGGGTGTCTCGACGTCGACCGTGTTCGCATGGCCGCCGACGTGGCCGCCCGCCTCGAACAGCGTCAGCTCGGCGCGGCCGTGGAGGGCGCTCGCCGCGCCCAGACCCGCGATTCCCGTCCCCACGATGGCGATCCGCACGCCCGGCAGTATGCGGGGCGGGCGAAGCGAACATGGGCACTAAACCTATGCAGAACTGCCGAGGTTTTGTTGACAACGTTGCATGGGATGAGCCACCATGCATCCATGAGAACCGACGGCATGCCGATCAACGAGGTCTCCGCCCTGCTGGGAGTGCCGATCCCCACCCTCCGCTCCTGGGAGCGGCGGTACGGGGTGCCGGCGCCGGTGCGCACCGGCGGCGGCCACCGCAGATACTCGATGAACGAGGTCGATCAGGTCCGAACGCTTCGCGACGAGGTCAGCCGGGGGCTCCCGGCTCGCGAGGCCGCCGGCGTCGTCCGTCGTCTGTTCCATGTCGACCTGGGGACGGGCCCGGCCATCGAGCGCTTCGTCGATGCGGCCCTTGCCATGGATCCCGGTGCGATCCGGCAGATCCTGGACGGGTCGCTGCACGAGCTCGGCGTCGATCGTTCGATCACCCACGTGGCCCTCCCCGCGATGCGACACCTGGGCGCCATGTGGGAGAGCGGCAGCTGCGACGTGGCCGCCGAGCACGTCGCGACGGAGGCGGTTCGATCGTGGCTGTCCCGCCTGAGCCTCATGGGACCGCCGAGGTGGCGCCCCCGCCTCCTCCTCGCCTGTAGCCCGAAGGAGCTGCATTCGGTGGGCCTCGAGGCGCTGGCGGTCGTGCTCGCCCACCGCGGCTGGGACTGCCGATCGCTCGGCCCCAACACACCGGCTGATTCGATCGTCGCGGCCGCGGTCGCCTCCGGAGCGACGGGAGTGATCATCGCGGCGCAACGCGCGGCGACGCGACGCGCCGCGGTTCAGGCCATCGAGCAAACCGCGGGCCTGCCGCGCGTCGCCATGTTCTACGGGGGAGGCGCCTTCCTGCCGCCCGGGGCTCGCCGCGGCATCCCGGGGCGCTACCTGGGCGATGACCTGATCGAGGCCGCCGAGATCATCGGCCGCACAGTCGATCCGTCGTCGGAGCTTCCATCCGTCCACCGGTTCCCGTCGTCCGCCGATCGGGCCGGGATGGCGACGAGAGGAGCGAACGTCTGATGGTCCGGCTCCTGGAGGTCATCGAGGTCGAGCGGCCGCTCGAGGAGGCGTTCGCCTTCGCGGGCGACTTCGCCAACGCCGAGCGCTGGGATCCCGGGGTGAGGGAATCGCACCGCGAGGGCACGGACCCCGTCGGGGTCGGCGCCGCCTATCGGCTGATCGTCACGTTCCGGAAGCGGAGCTTGCGGATGACCTACCGGATCGCTGAGTTCGATCCTCCGCACCGGGTGGTGCTGACCGGCCGGGGGGCCACCGTCCGTGCGGTGGACGAGATCCGATTCGAAGGCGCCGGGCGAGGACGGACCCGCATCTCGTACCGAGCGGACCTGCACATGCGCGGGCCCCTCGCGCTCGCGGAGCCGTTCCTTCGTGGCGCGTTCGATCGCATGGGCAAGCTGGCCGTTGCCGGCCTGAGGGACGCCCTGAACTCTCGGGCCGACGCATCCTCCCGGCCCTGAGGATGCCGGCGTGAACGCAGTCGGCGACCTGGTGGATCGGTTCATCGAGTCCACGGTCGTGCTGTCGTTCTCGCGTGTGGGCTACGCGACGCGGAGCCGCCTGTTCGACTGGTCCCCGCCGGAGTCCTTCCCCATGGATGGCCGCGTGGTGCTGGTCACCGGCGGCACCTCCGGCCTGGGGCTCGAGACGGCAACCATCCTCGCGCGCGCCGGCGCATCGATCCGCATCCTGGGCCGGGACGCGGCCCGGGCGGAGCGCGCCGTTCGGGTGATCGCGTCTGCGGCCGGCCGGTCGGACGTCGAGGCGTACCCGGCGGACCTCAGCGATCTGGATTCCGTTCGCTCGGTGACGGGACGGATCCTCGCGCGTGAGGCGCGGCTGGACGTCCTGATCCACAACGCGGGCGCGTTGATGGCGCGGCGCCGAACCTCCGCGCAGGGATTCGAATGGTCCTTCGCCGCCATGGTGCTGGGGCCGTTCGCGCTGACGGAGGGGCTCCTTCCGCTCCTGCGGCGCGGCGACGGCGGCCGCGTGATCCTGGTCTCGTCGGGCGGCATGTACACGCAGGCGCTCCACCTGGACGACCTGCAGATGGAGCGCGAGCCCTATCGCGGCTCCGTCGCCTACGCGCGCGCGAAACGGGCGCAGGTGACGCTCGCCGAGGCGTGGGCCGAACGCCTCGTGCCGTCGGGGGTGACGGTTCACGCGATGCACCCGGGGTGGGCCGAGACCCCCGGCCTCGCCGAAGGGCTGCCGAGGTTCCGGAGGGTCGTCCGGCCGCTGCTGCGAACCGCCCGCCAGGGCGCCGACACCATCGCGTGGCTCGCCGCCTCGCCGGAGCCCCTCGAGACGTCCGGCCGCTTCTGGCTCGACCGCCGCCCCAGGTCGACCGTCCGGGTTCCCCGGACCGGGGCGAGTTCGGCGGAGCGCGAGCGGCTGTTCGAGGCATGTCGGCGGATGAGCAGCGCGGTCCGCGAGCCGAGTCGCACCTCGTGATCATCGGCGTCCGCGTCCGCACCGGTTCGATCCGGAGCATCCGCCGAGGACGTCACGCCGTGACCCCGCCGATATCATGGCCGCCTCATGCCGAAGCTCGAGTTCGCCGACGGATCCGCCGCCGACCTCCCCGAGGGGGAGCCGATTGGGTCCGCGCTGGACCCCAGCGCCATCGCCGCCCGTGTGGACGGCCGCCTGGTCGACCTGGCGTACGTCCCCTCCGGGGACGCGACGGTCGACGCGGTGACCCCGGGCGAGGCCGACGGACTCCACGTCCTTCGCCACTCGACCGCGCACGTCATGGCGCAGGCGGTCTGCGACCTGTTCCCCGGCGCGAAGTACGCGATCGGGCCGCCGATCGAGGACGGCTTCTACTACGACTTCGAGCTCCCCCAGACGCTGACGCCCGAGGACCTGCCCCGCATCGAGGAACGGATGGCCGAGATCGTGAAGGCCGACCAGCCGTTCGTCCGCGAGGAGCTCAGCCGCGACGACGCGCTGCAGCGCTTTGCCGACCAGCCCTTCAAGCGCGAGGTCATCGAGTCGCTCGACGCGGAGGAGGGCGCCGGCGGCGAGTCGGTGAGCGTGTACCGGAACAACGGCTGGGCCGACCTCTGTCTCGGCCCGCACGTGCCGTCGAGCGGCAAGCTCGGCGCGTTCAAGCTGCTCAGCGTCGCCGGCGCGTACTGGCGCGGCGACGAGCACCGCGAGCAGCTCCAGCGCATCTACGGCACGGCATGGCCGAGCCAGGACGAGCTCGACGCGTACCTCCACCGCCTCGAGGAGGCCGAACGCCGCGACCACCGCAAGCTGGGGCGGCAGCTCGACCTGGTGAGCTTTCCCGACGAGATGGGCGCCGGCCTCGCGGTCTGGCACCCCCGCGGCGGGATGTTCCGCAAGCAGCTCGAGGACTTCGTCCGCGAGGTCCACCTCAAGCACGACTACCGCATCGTCGCGACGCCCCACCTCGCGCGGGCGAACATCTGGGCCACGTCCGGCCACCTCGCGAAGTACCGGGGGAACATGTTCCCGGCGATGGAGGAGGCCGAGGGCGGCGAGTACTTCGTCAAGCCGATGAACTGCCCGCTGCACGTCCTGATCTACAAGTCGCAGACGCGGTCGTACCGCGAGCTGCCCATCCGGATGTCCGAGCTGGGGACGGTCTACCGTTACGAACGACCGGGCACGCTGCACGGCCTGCTGCGCATCCGCGGCCTGACGATCGACGATGCGCACATCTTCTGCCGCCCCGACCAGCTGGTGGAGGAGATCCTGCGGGTGTTCGACCTCACGCTCGAGGTGCACCGGACGTTCGGGTTCACCGATCCGGAGATCGAGCTGTCGACGAAGCCCGGCGAGGCGATCGGCGACGAGGAGATGTGGGCGAAGGCGACGCAGATCCTGGAGGACTCGCTGAAGGCCTCGGGCATGGCCTACACGGTCGCCGAGGGCGAGGGCGCGTTCTACGGGCCGAAGGTCGACTTCCACTTCCGCGACGCGATCGGCCGGCGGTGGCAGCTCACCACGGTGCAGTGCGACTTCGCGCTGCCGGAGCGCTTCGACATCGAGTACACGGGCGAGGACAACGAACGCCACCGCCCGGTGATGATCCACCGGGCGATCCTCGGTTCGGTCGAACGGTTCGCAGGCGTGCTGATCGAGCACTACGCGGGGGCGTTCCCGCTGTGGCTCGCGCCGGAGCAGATCCGGGTGGTGCCGATCGCCGACCGCCACGCCGAGGCCGCGCACTCGCTGGCGGCGCGGCTGCGCGCGGCCGGGCTCCGCGCCGAGGTCGACGACTCGCGCGAGACCGTGGGGAAGAAGATCCGCTCCTCGCAGGTCATGAAGATCCCCTACACGCTCGTGATGGGGGACAAAGAGATCGAGGCGGGGACCGTGGCCGTCCGCGACCGCGAGGGGAACGAGGTCCGCGGGGTGGCGTTCGACGACTTCGTCGCGAAGGCCACCGAGGAGGCGGCCTCGCGCTCGCTGCACCAGAGCTCCTTCGAGCCGGTGGCGTCGTAGGCGCGTGGAGCGCCTGTGGAGCCCATGGCGCATGCAGTACATCCAGCAGGCGTCGCAGGGTGAGGATCCCGAGGGCTGCCTGTTCTGCCGGCTGGCCGCGGCCGGCGACGACGAGGCCTCGATGATCCTGCACCGCGGTTCGCATGCGTTCGTGCTGATGAACGCGTTCCCGTACAACCCGGGGCACCTGATGGTCGCTCCGTTCCGCCACGTGGGTGACGCCGAGGCGTTGACCGACGACGAGCTGCTGGACGTGGGGCGGGAACAGCGGCTCGCGCTGACGGCGCTCCGCGAGGAGATGACGCCGCACGGGTTCAACGTGGGGATGAACCTCGGCCGAGTGGCGGGCGCCGGCATCCCCGACCACGTCCACTGGCACGTCGTCCCGAGGTGGAACGGCGACACGAACTTCATGCCGGTGGTAGGGGAGACGCGCGTGCTGCCCGAGTCGCTCGAGGACACCTTCCGCAAGCTCCGGCCGCGGTTCGCCCGGTAGGCGCCTGCGGATGCCGGTGCCGGTCGTGCTCGTCGAATCGAACCCGGCCTGGCCGGTCGCGTACGCGGAGGTCGAGGCGCTCCTGCGGTTCGCGCTCGGCCCGGTGGCGGTGCGGATCGAGCACGTCGGTTCCACGGCCGTCCCCGGCCTGGCTGCGAAACCCGTGATCGACGTCCAGGTCTCGGTCGCCTCGTTCGAACCGCTCGACGCCTACCGCGCCCCCCTGGAGCGCATCGGCTTCGCGTACCGGGCGGACGACGAGCCCGAACACCGGTTCTTCGGTCTCACCGACGACGAGGGGATCCGCCGCGTGAACCTCCACGTGTGCGAGGCCGGGAGCGACTGGGAACGCCGCCACGTGGCGTTTCGCGACGCGCTCCGCGCCGACCCGGACCTCCGCGCGCGGTACGAGGCGGAGAAGCGCCGCGTGGCGGCCCTGCACCCCGACACCCTGGCGTATGCGGACGCCAAGACGCCGTGGATCCGCGAGGAGGAACGCCGCCTCGGCGGCGGGACGTGATCCCGGTCCGGCCGACGGCCCGACGGAAACA
>DATLUW010000493.1:0-4199 GCA_035577825.1 Actinomycetota bacterium
CACATCGGCGCCGCCGGG
The DNA here is from genome assembly GCA_035577825.1 of Actinomycetota bacterium. Classification (GTDB taxonomy): domain Bacteria; phylum Actinomycetota; class UBA4738; order UBA4738; family JACQTL01; genus DATBHM01. Next base: position 19 of record DATLUW010000493.1, read on the forward strand.
ATCGGCAGGTCGACGTTCTCGGTGATCGCCGGGCCGTGTGCGGTGGAGACCAGGGAGCAGGCTCTCGCCGCGGCCCGCGCGGCCGCGAAGGCCGGCGCGACCGTGCTGCGGGGCGGCGCGTACAAGCCGCGCACCTCGCCCTACGCGTTCCAGGGCCTCGCGAGACAGGGCCTCGAGATCCTGGCGGAGTGCCGCGCGGAGACGGGGCTGCCGGTCGTCACCGAAGTGGTCGACGCGGGCGACGTCGAGCACGTGGCCGAGGTCGCCGACGCGCTGCAGATCGGCACCCGGAACATGCAGAACTTCGCCCTGCTCAAGGAGGTCGGCAAGGTCCACAAGCCGGTCCTGCTGAAGCGCGGCCTCTCCGCGACCGTGGAGGAGTGGCTGATGGCCGCGGAGTACATCGCCCAGCAGGGGAACTCCGAGATCGTGATGTGCGAACGCGGCATCCGGACGTTCGAGACCGCCACCCGGAACACGCTCGACCTGGCCGGGATGGTCGCCGCGCAGATCGAGACGCACCTGCCGGTGATCGTCGACCCGTCGCACGCGACGGGCCGGCACGACCTGGTCGCGCCCATGGCCCGCGCCGCTTTGGCGGCCGGCGCGGACGGCGTGATGATCGACGTCCACCCCCACCCGAGCGAGGCGTTGTGCGACGGACCGCAGGCCCTCACGCCGGACGAGGTCGCGACGCTCGGAGCCGAGCTGTCGGCCCTGGCGGGGGCGCTCGGCCGCCCGATGGCATGACCTCCTCGATGCCCGGTCGCTGGACGGTTTCCCCTTCGGGCCGGTCCTGCATGGGGCGGGCCGTTCGCCGCTGTTCGCGGGACGGGCGGATGCTGCAATGAAGGTGTGGCGCAGGCTCGGGCGCGGCTTCCGTGACCCCGCGACGTCGGCCACCCGCGTCCGAGCCCGTCACCGGAAGGGGTGACTGTCATGCGAATGCGGATGGCGAGCGTCTTCGCGCTCACCGTCGTGGTCATCGGGACCCTGTCCATAGCGCCGGCGGCGTCAGCCGACCCGGTGCAGTGGCCGGTCGTCCACCGGGGCGACTCGGGGCTGAACGTGCGCGCGGTCCAGGCGCTGCTCCGGGAGCACGGGTCGCGCGTCGAGATCACCGGTCATTTCCGCTTCGGGACGCTCCAGGCCGTGAAGCACTTCCAGGACACCCACGGGCTCCGGGTGACCGGCGTGGTGGACAAGGCCACCTGGCCGGACCTCGTGGTCGCCCTTCGGCGGGGCGACCAGGGCGCCGCGGTGATGGTGGTCCAGCGGCAGCTGAAGTTCCTAGGCCTCTACCACGCCGTCGTCGGCGGGCACTTCGGTCCGAGGACCGAGGCGGCGGTGAAGGACTTCCAGGAGCACGCCGGCCTGGCCCGGACGGGTTCGATGAACACGTTCACGTGGCGGAACCTGCTGCACTCGGTCGGATTCCCGTCCTGCCTGGCGATGTGCAACTGACCCGACTGGAGCAACCGACGCGGCGGCCCGCGCGGGCGCCTACAGCGAGACGACCGGCGTGAGCTCGGCGACGATGGCGCTCGAGCGCCACCGTTCGATCGAGTCCTGCGGCGGGCCGAAGCGGCTTCGCCTGCGATCGGCCAGCGCGGCGAGCGCGGTCTCGTAGTCCTGGCCGTCCTCCAGGATCCGAACCGTTGCCGGGAACTCGTCGAGCGACGTGTCGCGGCCCTTCCGCCGGGTGACGACGGTGATCTCGTTGGCCCCCTCGAGGCCGGGGATCGTCTGCTCCTCGGGGCCGTGCTCCCGCTGGGAGAGCAGGAAGATCTTGCCGCCCCTGTAGGCGAACCACGCCGGCACCATCGTCAGCGGGACCGGGCGCCCCGGCCGCTTGCGGAAGCGCCCCCGCGAGGGCCGGGCCTCGTTCGGGACGCCGACCCAGATGATGTCCGAGCGCTTCAGGCCGTCCTCGACGTGCTTCGGCAGGGCGGTCGGGACCTCCTGCAGGAACACCGGCACCTCGATCTCCGCGATGATCTGGTCGTCGAGGATGAACGAGCACGCGTAGTGCCCGGCCTCGGGCAGGACGGCGTCCTCGATCAGGTCGGCCTCGACCGTGAGGTCCATGGAGCCCCGCATCCGCCGCGGCGTCGGGCCCCATCGGTAGGCGGTGCGGCCGGAGGGCGCCGTCAGGCGGATCTCCTCGGCGACGAGCCCGGTCGGCACCTTCCACGCCCGGTAGATCGTGAACGGGAGGGCCCGGCCCGGGAGCGACAGCACGTAGATCCCCGGCTGCGCCTCGCGGCCGGCGGCCGCGTACAACCGCTGGTCGACCACGTTGGCGAAGACGAGCTCCCCGACCGGCATGACGGGCGACAGGATAGCGGAGCCCGCGACGCGGGCATCGAGATCCCGTGGGCGGCTCCGTCCCCGGGGCTGCCGGTCAGACGATCCGGGCCAGCCAGAGGCTCGGTTCCTCGAGCTCCGGCTTCGAGGGCAGCGACTCCGCCGAGTCCCACATGCGCGCGAGCGTCGCCTCGTCGGTGAGCTCGGCCACGGCGTCGCAGAACCGTTCGCCCTGTTCGTAGCGATCGCGGGGCATGTCGACGCCCAGGAGGCGTTCGAACACCGGATCGCCGGCCTCGCCCTCGCGGCCCCGCCGGACGGCCTCCTCGATGCGGTCGGATGCGTTCAGCATGGTGCGCCCGACGACGCGGGTGACGTGTTCGGCGTAGCCGCGCGCGGCCGTGAGGAACGACTGGACGCGGGCGAGCTGCAGGCGCTGCTCGTCGTCGAGCTGCGGCGCGAGCAGGTCGTCGCCCTGGCGCATGAGGTCCTGGAGCGCCTCGGGATTGGTCGGGTCGAGCCCCTGGAGGCGGTCCATCAGCTGGTGCATGTCGACCGTAAGGTTGGCCGCGTGGTCGCGCAGGAGCACGAGGAGGTGCTCCCGCACCCACGACCCCGCGAACTCGAACCGGTACGCCACCTCCCGGAGCGCCGTCCACGCCCGGAACTCGACCGACGGCAGCGACCAGTCGCGTTCGAACGCGGCCACGTTCGGCATCACGAACGTGAGCGTCGCCGGCCCGGGCCGCGGCACGGGGACCTCGTGCGCCCCCAGCGCCCGCTGGGCGAGCACGCCGAACGCCGTCCCGGCCTGCGCGCCGAGCAGGAGCGGGACGACCTGCTGGAGGACGGCCCCGGCCATCGGCGGGAGCTGTTCGCCCTCGTCCTCCTGGAGCTGCATCGTGCTGAACGCCTGGCCCATGCGGGCGGCGGCCGGCTCGACGAGATCGGAGAGCCCCGCGATCGCCGACGCCACCCACTGCGCCCGGCGGACGACCTCGACCTTCACCACGTCGGCGGGCTGGGGGAGTCCTGTCAGCTGCGCCACGTGCAGCTCCGCCGCCCGGACGGTCTCCTCGAACGACCGGAGATCGTCCGCCCCCGGGGGCGGGTCCTCGCCGGAGGAGGCGGCTACGGCCATGCCGACCTGCCGCGCCAGCTCCCAGTTCACCGGGCCCGAGCTCGACATGAGCACCCGCTGGATCTCGCGGAACAGCGGGATGTCGGAGAACGGGTCGCCGGAGGAGGGCTGGTGGGACGGCTCTGGGAGGTCGGAGGACATGCATCGATTCTAGGCGCGCTCGCGATCTCCCCGTCGTCGCGACCGCCCGGCGCCCTGCGGCCGTTCCGTGGGCGGCGTTCGACCGCGCCTCGCCGCTCGCCGCGGATGCGCCGATACACTCGGTCCGTGGACGAAGCGGACGACCGCGTGCTGGTTCGCGTCAGCTCCGAGCCCCTCGACCCCGCGGCAGCCCTGGCGTGGGTGGCCGACCCGGGCGCGGGCGGGACGTGCGTGTTCGTGGGCACGGTGCGCGACCACTCGGACGCCGGCGGGGTCACCGGCCTCACCTACGAGGCGTGGGACGAGGAGGCCGAACGCCGGATGCGCGAGGTCGCGGCGGAGATGCTCGAACGGTGGCCGGTGAACAAGGCCGCCCTCATCCACCGCACCGGCGAGCTCGCCATCGGCGACGCCGCCGTCGTCGTGGCCTGCTCGGCGCCGCACCGCGCGGAGGCGTTCGAGGCGTGCCGCCACGGCATCGAACGAACCAAGGCCGACGTTCCCGTCTGGAAGAAGGAAGCCCTCGCCGCCGGCGAGTCGTACTGGGTGCAGGGCAGCTAGCGGATGGGACGCGACCTCGCCATCGACCTCG
>DATLUW010000494.1:0-3356 GCA_035577825.1 Actinomycetota bacterium
GAGATCGCCGCGTACGAGTCCGCACGGCCCGCGCGGGTGGACACGACCGCGCTGCCGGTCTAGGCAGTCCTAGCCGACCGCGAAGGTGACGGTGACCGCCGCCTCGACGAGCTGCGTCCCGGGCTCGACCGGCGTCGCCGCATCCGCACCGGCCTTCGTGAGCGGCTGAGGCACCGGCGCGCTGCTCGCCTCGCTGACGTCGGTGATCCGCCGGAGATGCAGTCCCGAGGCAGCTGCGATCGTCTGCGCCTTGCCCTTGGCATTCGCGATCGCGGCGCGCAGCGCTGCGCGATAGAGGGCGGTCATGTCGCCGCGGACGAGATTGGGGCCGGACACCTGGTTCGCTCCCGCGTCGACGGCGGCGTCGATCGTCCCGCCGATCTTGGCGAGGTTGCGAATGGTGGCCGAGACCGAGTTGGTGGCCGTGTAGCCGACGACCGTGTCGCCGTTCTGCGAGTAGCGCGGCGAAAGCGAGACGAGGTCGGTCTTGATGTCTGCCGCGGCGACGCCTTCGCCCTTCACGGCGGCAATCACCTTCGTCATCTCGACCGCGTTGGCACGGAGCGCAGCGGAGGCGGTCTTGGCGTCGGTCGACACGCCGAACGACACCTGAGCCCGGTCAGGGACAGTCGAGACCGAACCCTGGCCGGTGACCACGATCGAATGCTGCACGGTGGCCTCCGAGGACGCGCCGGCGGCGCCCGCCGTTCCGAGCAGGACGGCGACGACAAGAGCACCGGCGAAGGCGAGCGGTTTCATGTGCCCTCTATACGCCGCCGGGCGGATGCCATGTCACATCCGGGCGCGACGAAGCTGGTGGCGTTTCACACCCAGTCTCTGAGACCGGGGTGTAACGATTGCGTCACGATTCGTCCACAGGGTCGGGCGCTCAGGCGGCCGCGATCGACGAGCCCAGGTATCGCTGCCAGGTCGTCGGCAGGCCGGAGGGAGCTGCAAGCCGGATGAACAGCACCGGCGCGGGTGGCCGTGGAAGACGCCGCATGGTCATCGACGCCTCCTCGGGGAGGCGGTCGCCCTTACGCAGGTTGCAGGGCGCGCAGGCGGTGACGACGTTCTCCCACACGGAGTCTCCCCCTCGGCTTCGCGGCAAGACGTGGTCGAGCGTGAGGCGCCCGCCGCTCGTCCCGCAGTACACGCAGCTCCAGTCGTCGCGAGCGAACAGGGCTCGCCGCGAGATCTTTCGCTGCGCCGCCCGCGGCACGCGGACGTACTGCACCAGCCTGATCACGTGCGGCCGCGCGAACGTGTCGGTCGCCGAGTGGAGCGGGGTCTCGTGCTCCTCCAGCACCTCCGCCTTGCCCTTGAACACCAGCACATGCGCCCGCCGCACCGAACAGACGTTCAGCGGCTCGTAGCTTGCGTTCAGGACGAGAACCTGGCCCAAACCGACACAAGCGTACCGGTCGGGCGCCACCCATTCGTCAGTCCGCGGCCATGGCGCGCTCGACAGCTTGCTGTTCTTCGGGGGAGAGCGCGATCGGTGTGCGCCCCCGGTCGAGCTGCTTCACGTAGACGCGCGCGTAGTCCCTGCCCTGGATCGCGGTGAGGACGATTCCCGTCCGTGCGGAGTCGAGCAGGGCCATGGACGCGGATTGGTGGCCGCCGGTCTCCTCGTATGCGTCGTAGCGGATCAGCGCCGTTCGCGAGAGCGTTCCGTCCACCCGCCGGTCAACCCGGGCGAGCGCAGCCGCGACCTCGTCCACCGCACGGTGGAGGTCGTCGATCCGGGCCTGCAGCGAGACGGCGAACTCGACCACGTCGGCCTTCGCGTTGCCGCCGAGGAGAACCTCCTGCGACTTGTGGATCGCCGCAAGCCTCGAGAACGCGAGGGCCGCGAGCACGATCGCCGCGACGGCAACCGCGACCGCACCGACCGCGATCCAGCCTCCGAGATCCACCTAGCCGAGGGAGAAGATGACCGGGTAGGACGCGGAGTTGTTCGACGTGTTCTTCTCCTGCGGCACCGGCTGCACGTCGACCTTCACCGTCGTCCTGGTCGCGAACTGCACCTGGCCCAGGTTCTGGAACACGACCTGCTTCAGCTCTCCGGGATTGATCAGGTCGATCGTCTTCGTCTGAACGATCGGCGACGGCGACTGCTGGATCGTCAGCGTGACCTTGACCTGCACCTCCTGCGAGTCGCCGGTGTCCTCCACGGTGACGGCAAAGCCGAGGTCCGTGGTGGCGGTGACCGTGTTCTCGGTCGTCTGCGAGAGCTCCTGGTTCCCCGGCAGCGCCACCGTCTTGTTGATCCCCGTCCCGTGCAGGCCACCGCTGGAACTGCCGGTCGTCGCCGCACCCTGGAGCCGCTGGAGGATCGCCTCCCAGTATCGGCTGCTGGCGTAGTCGGCGCTGACGACGAAGATCGAGCCGGGCACCGCGACGCCGGTGATCCCCTGGCGCTGGAGCACGCCGCCGTTCCCCTGCGCCGGGGCCTGGAAGAGGTCGTCCCACACGACGTCGCTCGCGACCAGCCGGGCCGCCGGAGGCTGGAGCAGCCTGAGCGCATTGGTCGTCACGTTCTTCGGCGACCGGGAGGCCTGCACGAACCCGTTGCTCAGCCCGCGAAGACCGCTCACCCGGAACTCGAGCGCCTCGAGCGCGTCCTGGTGCTGGAGCCGCAGCGGCCCGGGCGGCCGGATCGAGCGGAGCGCGACGACGTTCTGCTGCTCGCGCTGCGCCAGGCCGTTCAGCTTCGACTCGAGCTGACCGAACTTGATCCCCTGCGTGGTCAGCGCGTCGTTCAGCTCACGGCCGACCTGCTCGGAATCCTTCGCGACCACCCCGACCTTCTCGTAGTAGCTCTTGTACGAGTTCTTCTTGCTCGCGGAGGAGCAGCTGGAGATCCAGAAGACGAGCAGGACGACGATCAGGATCGCGAACGCGATCAGACCGGCGAGGCGCAGGAGCGGCGTCATGCCGACGGGCGGGCGCCCTGTCGGCGGCCGTCGCGAGCCGCGGCGCTGCTCGGGCGGCTGTTCGCGCCCGGGCGTCGACTCCTCGGACGGCTGCCGCGGCGGCGCGGGCTCGTCGTCGTTGAAGAAGTCGAAGTCGAGGTCGGTGTCGTGCTCGCTCATGGGCCTGTTTGCAGCGAATTCGGCCCACTGTAGCCATTCCCTGCGGATCAAAGGAGTTCGGGTGCCCACGGAAAACCTGTCACGGGGATGGCGGAGGCCTCGGTTCACGCTGCCGCGCCGGCGCTCGTGCTCGGCCGATACCGGCTGCTCAAGCCCCTCGGAAGCGGCGGGATGGGCTCCGTCTGGCACGCCTTCGACGAGCGGAAAGAGCGTGAGGTCGCGCTCAAGATCGTGGCCCGCTCGGGAAGCGCCGGTCCG
>DATLUW010000495.1:0-3440 GCA_035577825.1 Actinomycetota bacterium
GGCCCGAAGCTCCCACGAACGGCTTCCCTTGAACCACTTCTCGCTGACCTGGCGCCGCTCCCACGATCACACGGTCTGTCATGGGCGGGCCATACCCCGGCACAAAGGGCCTGTCCCGAAGAGGGCAGTTCTCGAAGTGGGCAAGGGGCGCCTTCGCGTCCATGCCCCATTCTCGGCATCCGAGCGGGCGGCTTGATCACTGCCGGCGTGGCCAAGGGCGGTGCGACACTTCGCGCCATGCCCCGCCACGACGAGCTCACGGTGCTCCTGCAGTCGGCCCGCGAACTGGCGAGGCTCTGCCAGCAGCGCGCCGCCCTCGTTGCCGAGGCTCGGGACGCCAAGGTTCCTCAGGCGGTGATGGCCGCCGCCCGGAAGATGGCCTCCGACCTTCAGCGCACGAAGCACGCCGCGGAGGACGTGCTCGTGGTCTTCGTCCTCGACTGCAACCGCTGCGGCCGGCGGGTCCATTGGGTGCCCGGTGAGGGGTGCGAGCTCGGCCACTGGGCCCATGCCGAACCGGCGCCGGAGGGTCACGCGCCGCGGCTGCGGTCGTAACGACCATTGTCGTTGCGACAAGGACCCCCCTCTAAACCGGCCGGCGCGGGTCCACCGGGTGCCGAGAGAGGGGTGGGCCCTCGGGACCGGCACTGCTGGTTGACTTGCCTTGTAACGAGCACGGGAGCCGTGCTACAAGGGCCGTCACTCAACAGGGAGGGTGAGTCGAATGCGGAGATTCATCGGGACGAGCGTCGTCCTCGCTTTCACGACGCTTGTCATGGGAGGGGTAGCGGCGCCTGCACTGGCGGCCCCCGGGACGAGAGTTGCGTTCGTCGTCGACGTTCCGTTCAGCGGCACGGAGACGATTGTCGTGAGCTCGATCCCTGGCTGCGCGAGCGGAACGGTGACGACAACCGGCGATGCTGCCTTCAACGGCCCGATTGGACGGTTCTTCGGCACGAAGGTATTCGACTGCGGCTCCTCCGGCACCTTCACGCTTGCATACAACGCCAATACGTTCTTCTGCACCCCGACGGACAGCGGGACGTGGAAGATCGTCGAGGGCACGGGCGACTACGCCGGGATGACCGGGCAGGGGCTGCTCACGGGAACCTTCTTCGGTGGGGACTCATGTGGCGCCGAGGGCGTACTGGACAGCTACACCGGAACGCTCAGGCTGTGACGTCCGGCTAGAACTGCAAGCGAAAAGACACCGGCGCGGAGAGGGCGCGAGTCCCCGCCTTACGAGGGCTCGCGCCCTTCCGGCCTTGGTATGGGCGGCCGTAGGGGGCGCACGCGGAACCGGCGCCGGACGATCACGCGCCTCGGCTGAGGCGGCAGGAAAAGGGCCTCCGCCGGGAGAAGTCGGACGGAGGCCCTGAGGAACGCCGAGAATCCAGTTGGGCCAGACAGCCTCGGCGCCCCGTTCCCTAGAGACGGCGGACCCGCCTCGATCCTCTGTATCGGACGATACGCTGCCGTTCTCAACCTCGGACAGCTAGCCCGCCCGCGACCTACGCGGCCCTCGCCCGGTGGGCCGCCACCCGGCACAGGACTGAGCAGAATCGTGCATCCGAACGGGCCAGGATGTGAAGGCGTTCCCGGCAGCCGGGGGAGCAGGTTAGGCAGAGGCGCGGTGTAACAGCTAGGAGTGTCCCGACCTCGGGCTTTGCGAGCGACGTCTTGGCCCGGGCTGGTCGGCCGCTCCTCGCTTCGCTGCGCCCGGCTCCCCTTCGAACGCTCCTGGGAAGCCCGTCCTGAGGCTGGATTTGCCCTTTTCGGGACGACGGGGCTAGAAGGTTGGGGGAGTCAGCGAGAAGGGAGTTCCGTATGAGAAGGCCCTTGCTACGTGTTGTCGCCGTTCTGGCGGCTACCCTGATCCCGCTTGGATTGCAGACCCCGGGCTGGGCGGCCACAGGGGCGCCACCCACTGAGGCGCCACCGCCGGCTCCGGACGATACGGTGGGCCCGGGCCAATCCATCCAGGTCGCCGTCAACCACGCCCACCCGGGGGACGTCATCTACGTGAAGCCGGGCGTCTACCACGAGAGCGTGCTCGTGCGGACGAACGGGCTGTCGATCCTCGGCTCGGGAGCTTCAACCAACGGCACGGTGCTGCTCCCTCCGACAAACTCGCAGACCCGGTGCATCCATGGGGGCGCGGGCTTCTGCGTCTTCGGACACCAGGGATCGACTGGGCCAGTACGCGTCCGGAACGTGACGATCAGCGGGTTCCTGATCCGGGGATTCAGCCAGTTCGGCGTGGTGACGTTCGCGGCCACCGACTCGGTCGTTCGCCACGTCCGGGCGGTCGATGACGGGGAGTACGGCATCACCTCGTTCAACTCCCACGGGAGCCAGTTCCTGTTCAACACCACTTCAGGAGACGGGGAGGCCGGGCTGTACTTCGGCGACTCACCCGATGCGGCCGCTCTGATCGTGGGCAACCGGTCCTTCGGCAACGAGTTCGGGATCCTGCTGCGCGATTCCGCCGTCGGCAAGATCAGGAACAACACGTTCTTCAACAACTGCGTGGGGGCGGTGGTGGTCGATACGCCAGCACCCATCCAGCCGCACGGCTACGTCTTGTCGATGAACCAGTCGTACCACAACGACCGGTTCTGCAAGGGAGTGCCAAACGGACCTCCCCCCACCTCCGGGACGGGGATCGCCATCGTGGGCGGGCGACACATCGTCGTGAGAGCCAACACAGTGTGGGCCAATCGGCCCAGCAAGGCCGGCGCTGCCTTCCCCGGCGGGATCGTGGTGGCATCAGCCAAGGCGCTCGGAGGCGCCGTCGAGAGCAACAACGTGGTCAGGAACAATCAGGCGTATCGGAACAAGCCAGCCGACATCGTGTGGGATGGCAACGGCACGGGCAACCAGTTCGTCGCCAACACGTGCGGGACGTCCACCCCCGATGGGATGTGCCATTAGAGGTTGCCCGAGTTGGTCGGTCCGGAAGGAGGCGGCGCCCGTGGCGCCCCCTCCTTGCCGTTCAGAAGCCCTGAAGCCCCAGATTCGCTCTGGATTGGTGAGGCTCTCGCTGGTGAATTGGCCGCCAGAGGCCGTGGGGCGCCTAGCGAGGGAATCTGGGCTCCTCTAAGCCGCTCGGGCCCCGGTGAGCAGCCACACGACACCGCACCGAGCAGTAGCGGGCGTCTGAGCGGGCCAGGGCCGGCAGCCGTCCCGGCAGCCGACGCACCCGCGGGGGAAGGCCTGTAACGGCTGCACGGCGGCCGTCCAGCGTGTTCAGCACGCGGGCGACCCGTCCCTTCGGCAGATGCCTCGACTTCTTCAGGAGTCCGCGACGGAACGCGGCCACCCGAAGCCGCAGACGCTTCGGGAAGGCTCGCTCGAGCTCGCGGACGGCCTGCTCCGAGGGAAGATGCCGCACCGACTGGCGTTCGAGGTCGAGCGTGCCGCCCCAGACCCCCACGGCG
>DATLUW010000496.1:0-2677 GCA_035577825.1 Actinomycetota bacterium
CCAGCGCGGTATGCGTGAACAGCGCGATCCCGATCAGGAACAGCCCGATGTGGCTCACCGTGGAGAACGCGAGCATCCGCTTGAGGTGCTGCTGCAGGAAGCACATCGCCGCCCCCACCACGGCCGTCAGCACCCCGACCCCGATCAGCACCGGTCGCAGCCCAGACTCCGCAACGCCGAGCGCCCCGGAGAACGACGCCCAGTACACCCGCGCGATCGCGTACAGCCCGAGCTCGCCGAACACCGCCGCGAAGAGCACCCCGACCGGGATCGGCACCACCGCGTACGCGTCGGCCAGCCAGAAGTGGAACGGCACGGCCCCGGCCTTCACCAGCAGCCCGCAAACGATCAGCGCGAACGCCACCACCACCAGCCCGTCGGCCGCGTGCCCCGACAGCGCGTTCCCGATCTGGGCGAGGTTCAGTGCGCCGGTTCGCGCGTAGACGAACGCGATCCCCACGAGGAACAGGAAGCTCCCCAGGCTGTTGATCACCCCGAAGTTGATCGCGCCCTGCAGCGGCCCGGGTTCGCGGATCTTCGACCCGGTCAGCGCGTACGCCGCGACCGACATCAACTCGAAGAACACGAACATGTCGAACAGGTCCCCGGTCAGCGCGAACCCCGTCATCGCCGCCAGGAACACCAGCAGCAGGATCGTGTGGCGGTGTTCGTACTCCTCCTGGAAGTACGCGGGCGAGAACATCAGCACTGCGGCCACCAGCACTGCGGCCACCAGCGCCGCCCCCGCCCCGAGCCCGTCCACCGTGAACGAGATCCCGATGGCCAGGCCGCCCTTCGGATGCCACCCGCCGAGCCAGCTCACGATCGTCCCCGACGACGTCGCCGACAGCAGCACCGCGCACATCACGGCCACGGCCACCGCCGTCGCGAACGCCAGCACGTCCGCAACCCGCCGCGGCAGCAGCCACGAGAACGCGGCGATCACCGCCGCCACCAGCAGCGGCACGACGACCGGGAGCGGCGTGAGCGTCTCGATCGCTCAGCCCACCAGCGTGCGGAGGTCGTTCGGGTCGAGCGTCCCCGTTCGCTTGTGCGCCTGGAGCGCCAGTGAGAGCAGCAGCGCGCCCACCACGACGCCGACCACCACGTCGGTCAGCACCAGCGACTGGACCACCGGGTCGACGGCCGGCGTCCCCACCGGGACATCGAGGAAGATCGGCGCCGTCGCCCCCGTCCGGAACCCGACCTGCAGGATCAACACGTACGTCGCCGACTGCACGACCGACAGGCACATGATCATGTGGACGAAGTTCCGGCTGGTCACCACGCCGTACAGCCCGACTGCGAACAGCCAGACGGCCAGCGCGTAGGGCAGCGTCCCGTGCATCCCTATCGCCCCCGGACCACGAGCGTCTGCTCGAGGAACTCGTACAGCACGAGCGTGATCCCGGCCGCGACCTCGAGCCCGACCAGCACGTTGAACACCGGGATCGTCCCGCCCGAGAACACCGACCCGACCTCGCCCTTGGGGAGGAAGTTCGCCATGACCGCGCTGCCGGCGACCAGGCCGGCCAGCGCGACGACCGTGAAGCCGCCGGCGCCGGTGCCCTCCGCGAGGTCGAGTGCGTGCATCGGATGGACGTTGCGGAGCAGGAGGTATCGGCCGGACAGGAAGAGCAGCACGGGGGCCGCCGCGAGCACGGCCCCGCCCTGGAACCCGCCGCCCGGCGTCAGCTGACCGTGCGCGACGACGTACAGCCCGAGCAGGATCGCCGGACCGATCAGCGCCAGCGTCGCCGCGCGCACCGCGTCCGACGTGTCGCCCCCCGTCCGGCGGTCCTCGGCCCGCGACCGCGCGGCGCTCTCGTCGTGTTCGTCCCGCTGCGACCGCAGCAGCAGCGTCACGCCGATCACTGCCGCGAAGAGGATGAACTCCTCCCCCAGCGTGTCGAACCCGCGGTAGTCGAACGTCACCGCGCTCACGACGTTCGTCGCGTGCCGCTGATGGACCGCGTTCGCGTTCAGGTAGTCGGCGTACTGCGATTCCGACGAACCGAACCCGGGCAGCCCGCCGATCCCCCACAGAAGGAGCACGACGAGACCGAGGCCGCCGCCGACGAACATCGCGAGCCGGGCGCGTGGGCTCATCTCGGCCGGTCCCGGTCGCGGCCGCGCCGGCGGTCGCGTTCGCGGGCCTTCGCCAGCGTGAACAGCACCATCGCCGGCCAGGCGACCGCCCCGACGACGATCTCCGACAGCCCGACGTCCGGGGCCTGCACGACCAGGAACAGCACGCCGAGCGCGCCGCCGAAGATCGCGAACACGATCGCCTGGTGCACGGGTTCGCGGGTCACGACGACCCCCAGCGCGAGTCCGGCGACGAGCAGCATGGCGACCGCCTGGACGGCCTCCGTCGCACTCATGGGCGCCCGGCGCCGGCGGGGTCCTGCGGCCGTCGAACCGACTCGTCCGGCCGTTCGCGCCAGTCGCCGTGCTCGCGGATCCGCGCGGCTCGGATCGTCGCATGGGACAGGACCGGCCCGAACACGCAGAGGAACACCGCGAGGAGCACGGTCTCGATCCCCTGGTGGTCGAACGCCTCCACCGTCACGACGGCCGCCGCGGTCAACACCGGAGCGATCGTCGAGGCCGGACCCAGGAAGTGGATCCGGTCGTACACGTTCGGCATCAACAGCAGCCCCAGCGCGCTGATCAG
>DATLUW010000497.1:0-5610 GCA_035577825.1 Actinomycetota bacterium
TCGTCCCCGAGGCCCGCAAGTACGACCCGCTCGAGCAGGCGGCGAAGATCCGGGAGTACGCCGACTCCTGCCGGAAGTCGCTCAAGTGGAAGCTGCGGGCGAAGGTGGGGGACCGGGTGCAATGGTACGTGGAGCCCGAAGAGGTCGCGCACCCGTCGTGAGCTCCGCACCCGATGGCGTGTCCCGGAAGCAGTGGGATTTCGTCGTCGTGGGCGGCGGCTCGGCCGGGAGCGTCCTGGCGAACCGGCTGTCCGCGGACGCGTCGACCACCGTGCTCGTCCTCGAGGCCGGCCGCCCCGACTACCCGTGGGACGTGTTCATCCACATGCCGGCCGCCCTGACGTTCCCGATCGGCAGCAGGTTCTACGACTGGAAGTACGAATCCGAGCCCGAGCCCCACATGGGCGGGCGGCGCGTGTACCACGCCCGGGGCAAGGTCCTCGGCGGGTCGAGCAGCATCAACGGGATGATCTTCCAGCGGGGGAATCCGCTGGACTACGAGGGATGGGCGGCCCGGCCGGGGCTCGAGGCGTGGGACTACGCGCACTGCCTGCCGTACTTCAAGCGGATGGAGAACTGCCTGGCCGCGGCCCCGGGCGATCCCTACCGGGGGCGCCGGGGACCGCTGGTCCTGGAGCGCGGCCCCGCGTCCTCGCCGCTGTTCCGGGCGTTCTTCGAGGCGGTCCGGGAGGCCGGCTACGAGCTGACCGACGACGTGAACGGCTACCGCCAGGAGGGGTTCGGGCCGTTCGACCGGAACATCGAACGGGGCCGGCGCCTGTCCGCGAGCGGCGCCTACCTCCGCCCGGCGATGGGCCGTCGCAACCTCCGGGTCGTCACGCGGGCGTTCGTCACCCGGGTGCTGTTCGAGGGGAAGCGCGCCGTCGGGGTCGAGTACCGGCACGGCGGGAAGCGGTGGCGCGCGCACGCCGGCGAGGTGCTGCTGTGCGGCGGCGCGTTCAACTCGCCGCAGACCCTGCAGGTCTCGGGGGTGGGGAACGCCGACGAGCTCCGGTCGGCCGGCGTCGAGCCGATCCACGACCTGCCCGGGGTCGGGGAGGACCTCCAGGACCACCTCGAGGTGTACGTCCAGTACGGCTGCCGCGAACCCGTGTCGATGGCGCCGTACCTCAAGTGGCGGCACCGGCCGTGGATCGGGGCGGGGTGGCTGTTTCTGCGGAAGGGCCCGGCGGCGACCAACCACTTCGAGGCCGGCGGGTTCGTGCGGAGCAACGAGGACGTGGCGTACCCGAACCTGATGTTCCACTTCCTGCCGATCGCGGTTCGGTACGACGGGTCGGCCCCGGCCGGCGACCACGGCTACCAGGTGCACGTCGGGCCGATGAACTCCGACGCCCGCGGCTCGGTGAAGATCACGAGCCCGAACCCGGCCGTCCACCCGGCGCTCCGGTTCAACTACCTGTCGACCGTCAAGGATCGCCGGGAGTGGGTGGAGGCCATCCGCGTGGCCCGGAACATCCTCGGGCAGCCGGCGTTCTTCCCGTACAGCGCCGGCGAGCTCTCGCCCGGCCCGGCCGTCGAGTCCGACGAGGAGGTCCTGGCCTGGGTGGCGGCCCAGGGTGAGACGGCGCTGCACCCGTCGTGCACGTGCCGGATGGGCGAGGACGACCTGGCGGTGGTGGATCCGTCGAACCTCCGCGTGCACGGCCTCGACGGGATCCGGGTGGTCGACGCCTCCGTGATGCCGCTCGTCACGAACGGCAACATCTACGCGCCGGTCATGATGATCGCGGAGCGCGCGGCGGACATGGCGCTCGGCGCCACGCCCGCGGCGCCCGAGCACGTCCCGTTCTACCGGCACGAGCACGCCGGGGAGTTGCGCGAGGACCCGACACCGGCAAGGATCGCCCAGCAGAGCGAGGCGGGGAGCGCACCGTGAAGATCTTCTTCGTCACCGACATCCACGGCTCCGAGATCTGCTGGCGCAAGTTCCTGAACGCCGGGCCGTTCTACGGCGCCGACGTCGTGATCGTCGGCGGGGACGTCACCGGCAAAGCCATGGTCCCGATCGTCGAGCGCGGCGGACACTGGGAGGCCTCACTCCAGGACCAGCACGAGCGCCTCGACACCGAGGAGGACGTCCGGGCGTTCGAGGTCCGAGTCCAGAACCGGGGCTACTACCCGATCCGCGTGTCGGACGAGGAGTACCGCCACATGCAGGAGGACGAGGACGCCGTCGACAAGCGGTTCAAGGAGGTCATGCTCGAGGGGACCGAGCGGTGGATCGCGATGGCCGACGACAAGCTGAAGGGCAAGGTCCACCGCGTGGTCGTGTGCCCGGCGAACGACGACATGTTCGAGATCGACCCCGTTCTGCAGAGCGGGCACGTCGTGGAGTTCGGGGGCGAGGCGCCGCTCGAGCTCGAGGGCTACGAGATGGTGTCGTTCGGCTGGACCAACCCGACGCCCTGGGACACGTTCCGCGAGCTCCCCGAGGAGCAACTCGGCGAGCGCGTCGACGAGATCGTCGCCCAGGTCACCGACCCCGGGCGGACGATCTTCAACTTCCACGCGCCGCCGCACGGGACCGGCATCGACGAGGCGCCCGCGCTCAACGCCGACATGTCGTACATGGCCGGCGGCCGGGCGCTCCGGCCGGTGGGATCCACGTCCATCCGGGCCGCGATCCAACGCGTTCAACCGCTGTTGTCGCTCCACGGCCACATCCACGAGAGCAAGGGGGCCCTCCGGATGGGCTCCACGCTCGTATTGAATCCGGGCAGCTCGTACGAGGAGGGGGTGCTCCAGGGCGCGATCGTCACGATCGATGACCGCAAGCGGAAGGTGAAGAGCTACCAGTTGGTGAACGGCTAGCCCGCGTTCTCGTCACTCGGCAGCGCCGACAGGAGGTGATCGCTGGTGGCAACGATCGGCGAAGCCCCGACCTTGTTCCTGCGCAAGGCCACCGGGCTCGTCAAGGGATGGTCGCGCTTCGACGCGTTCGTCTATTCGTTCATGTCGGTGAACTTCGTGACGCTGGGGCTGTTCTTCGCCCTGTCGGTCCTGGCGTTCGTGCCTGCGGGCCAGGTCCTGCCGGCTCTGTTGATCTCGGGCGTCTTCATCACGTTCCTGGTGATCACGTACGCGTGCCTGATATCGGTCATGCCAAGGGCGGGCGGTGACTACGTGTGGCAGAGCCGGGTGCTAGGTGGCGCCATCGGCTTCCTGCTCGCGGTGACGGGATGGTGGTTCATCCTGTGGTACTGGGCCCCGGTCTACGCAAAGATCCTGAACGTCGAGGTGTTCCAGCCGCTGGCGGCGATCTTCAAGCTCGATGGCCTCTCGACGTTCCTCGCCTCGAAGAACGGCTTGTTCACCGTCTGCGTGGTCACGGTCGTGCTGGCCGGGTTCCTCGTCTCACTCGGGATGGAGGGCTACGCGAAGGTGCAACGGGTGTGCTTCTACATCGGCATGGTGGGCCTTGTGTTCATCGCGCTCGTCATGCTGTTCGGTTCCCACTCCGGCTTCATCAGCGGCTTCAACAAGTCGGCGTCGAACCTGTTCGGGGCGAACAACGCCTATGCATCCACAATCGCTGCCGCGCACAAGGCCAACGGTGGCGCGATCGTGCCGGATCTCGGGTTCTCACCGTTCTTCGGTCCGTCGCTGCTGCTCATCCCGTTCCTGTGTTTCTGGATCCTGTGGCCGAACTGGGGCGCGACGCTGTACGGCGAGGTCCGGGGCGCCAGCGACTTCAAGCGCGTCAGAGGCGGGATGATGTACGGCCTGTGGGTGACCATCGCCATCGCGGTACTGTTCATCCTCTTGGCCTCGAAGTTCTTCGGCTGGCAGTTCTTCAATGCGACGAACCTCGACTATTGGAGCGGCGTCGGCCCGTTGCCCGTCTGGGCCTACCCACCGATGCTCATCGGCATGTACTTCAACAACACGCTGCTCTCAGGCCTCATCGTGCTGGTGTTCGGGGCATGGTTCATCGGGTGGGCGGGGACGCTCTTCCTGTCCTCCACCCGCGTGATCTTCGCGGCGGCGTTCGACCGGATCCTCCCCGAGCGGGTGGCGGATGTCTCCGAACGCCGCCACGTGCCGGTGTGGGCGATGATCCTGATGCTCATTCCGTCGCTCATCGTGAGTGCGTTGTTCGCCTATTCGAGCAAGTTCGGCACCTACATCCTCGATGCGACACTGGTCATCGCGGTCACGTTCCTGGGGTCAGCGGTGGCGGCGATCATCCTCCCCTGGCGGAAGAAGGAGCTCTACCAGAACTCAGCGATCGCCAAGTTCAAGGTTGCCGGGGTCCCGCTCATCACGATCGCGGGGCTCATCACTGCGCTGTTCCTCGCATGGAATCTCTACGAGTGGTTCACGAACGACGTCTACTTCGTGAACAACAAGCAATCGCTCGTGTTCATGGGGTCGATGTACGCGCTGGCGCTCGTCGTCTACGTGGTGGCGCGGATCGTGCGCGCGCGGCAGGGCATCAACCTGAAGGCGATCTACGAGGAGATCCCGGTCGACTGACCGGCCGGCCGAACAGTTCGAGGGGGCGACCGCATCCGTGGCCGCCCCCTCGGTGTTCCGGAGGGTGACTGGGTGGCTCGCGTCCGTGGCATGCGGGGGGCGACGCGCGTGTATTTCGCCTCGGACATCCACGGCTCCGAGGTGGCCTGGCGGAAGTTCGTCAACGCGGCGGCGTTCTACGACGCGCACGTGCTGGTGTTCGGCGGGGACCTCATGGGCAAACAGCTCGTCCCGGTCGTCGGCGGCGCCGGCGGGTATCAGGCCCGCGTGTATGGCGAGGACCACGCGTTCGAGGAGGACGGCCTGGGGCCGTTCACCGAATGGCTTGGCCGGATCGGCGCCTACTGGAAGGTCATGGACCGGGAGGAGTACGAGCACGCCCGTGACCTCCCGGACGTGCAGGCGGAGCTGTTCCGGGACCTCGCGGCGGAGCGTCTGGCCGCGTGGCTGGATCGCGCGGAGGACCGTCTGGCCGGGACCGGCATCCGGATGTTCCTCACCGGAGGGAACGACGACGAGCCGACGGTGCTCGGGGTGCTGGAAGCCCACCGCGGCGACCGGGTGGTGGCGTGCGAGGGCCGGGTTGTGGATCTCGACGGGGAGCACACCATGGTGACGGTGGGATGGTCCAGCCCCACGCCGTGGAACACGTGGCGCGAGGCGAACGAGAACGACATGGCGGCCATGATCGAGGAGGCGGTGGCGGACGTGCCGGACGTCGGCAGGTGTGTGTTCAACTTCCACTGCCCGCCGAAGGACACGCCGATCGACACGTGCGCCGAGCTCACGCTGCCCGACCCGGCGACCGGGGAGGACGCCCTGCCGACGGTGGTGCGGATCGGCGGGCGGGTCAAGACCACCGGCGGGGGGAGCTCGGCGGTGCGCGAGGCGCTCGAGCGCTACCAGCCGGTGGCCGGGCTGCACGGCCACATCCACGAGTCCGGCGGGCGGTTCCGCATCGGCAGAACGCAATGCTTCAACCCCGGCAGCGAGTACGCGCAGGGAACCCTCCGGGGATGGATGGTGGGGTTGCGCGGCGGCGACCTGACCGCCAACCAGGCCATGTCGGGCTGAGGGCCGCGGCGGATACTCGGGTGGTGAACGAGCGCG
>DATLUW010000498.1:0-3051 GCA_035577825.1 Actinomycetota bacterium
CCGGCCACCCCGGCGCATAATCCGCCAGATCCGACGAGATCGCCGGATTCGGCGCAACAGGGTTCGACGTGGTGGTTGTCGTTGTGGTGGTGGTTGTCGGCGTCGTCGTTGTCGTCGGAGTCGTGGTTGTCGTATCCGTCGTCGTCGGCGTCGTATCCGTCGCCGTCGTGTCGGTCGTCGTCTGCGTCGTGTCAGTCGACGTCGTGTCCGTCGACGTGGACGTCGTATCGGTCGCCGTCGTATCGGTCGTTGTCGTCTCCGTCGCGGCTGAATACGCGCCGAACGCGACACTCCCGGCGAAGCCGAGGCTTCCCAAAGCCAGAACGGCCGCCACGATTCCGACGACCGGCAACCAGTGGTGCCTTCTGGGCTCGTTCGCATTCCGTCTGGGCATCTCTAGTTCTCCCTCTCCTCTCGCTTTCGGCCGTTTCGACCGACTCTGGGAACTGTCCTGGCCCCTCTCAGGGCGCCTCAACTCACTACGTATCCTTCAATCCGACAGTCCGGCTTTCTGGGGTTCTAGGTCCGAACTGTCGTGTCACTACCGGCTTGACCCTCGTAGTTCAGGGCCGATGCGGCTTGCCCTCCCGATGGCGGCCGCACCAGCTTACTTGTGTTTTCGGACACACTCAAGAGCAGATCGGGCACGCGGCAAACCGGCCGGCTTCGCGGTTGCACCCTGCGCATCGACGATGCGGATTCGACTACCGGCGAGCCCGCGCGAGCCGGGCGTGGATCGCCGTGCGGGCCTGCTCGAGCCCGGTCCTGTCGCCGTGCAGCACGCGCAGGGAGTTGCCCATCTTCATGAACGCATCCAGCTCGAAGGCGAGCAATGCAGGATCCTCGGCCGGGTCGATCTCCCCTGCCTCCTGCGCCTCGCGCACCCGCCGCTCGATCAGCTTCAGCCAACCGTCCAGCGACTCGACCAGCCGCTCCTTCACCGGGCCCGGATGCGTGTCGAGCTCGGCGGTCGCGGACGCGAAGAAGCAGCCGCCGGGGAACACGGGCTTCTCGAGGTAGCGGAAGAAGTTCTCGCACAGCGCCTCGAGCCGGTCCAACGCGGACTCAGGCTCTCGGGCCGGCCTGATCACCGCGACGGCGAAGATCTCGGTGGCGGTGTCGATCGCGGCGAGCTGGAGCTCCTCCTTCGAGCCGAAGTGGGCGTAGAGCCCGCTCTTCGACATCCCGATGTGGTCGGCGAGCCGGCCGATCGAGAGGCCGTCGAGTCCCTCGACGGTCGCCAGCTGTGTGGCCGCGTCCAGGATCGCCGCGCGCGTCTGCTCACCGTCCGCGCGGCGCCTCTTCGTGGTGCTCACGGTTGACAAAATAGCACGACCGGTCGTATTATCAAGAACGACCGATCGTGCTATCTAGCGACCTCACCCGTTCCCAGCAGGAGCTCCGCGCCGAGTGGAAGCGCGCCGAGCTGGAGTCGCCGGTGGTCGTCGCGTACCGGTGGGTCGTCGCTCAGCTGAAGAGGGTCAGCTCGGGCTCGCGCTCTCCGCGCAGCACCGCGAGGTCGACCTCGACGCAGCGGACGCCGCGCGAGTCGGCGAGCGTGAGCGCCTGCGGCCTGAACCGGGTCGCCGCCAGCACGCCGCGGCAGTCGGCCCTCGCCGGGTCGAGCCGGATCCGCTCCAAGTAGCGGACGAGCTGCTCGACCGCCTCGATCCCGGCAACCCGCTTCACCTCGACCGCGACCCAGGCGTCCTCGCCGTCTCGGCACATCAGGTCGACGGGGCCGATGTCGGTCGGCCACTCGCGCCGGTCGAGGCGCAGCTCCTCCCCCAGCACTTCGGGCCGCTCGGCCAGGAGCTCCTGGAGGTCGCGCTCGACGCCGTCCTTCTCGAGCCCGGCAGCCTCCCCCATCTCGTGCGAGACATCGCTGAGCACCTCGACGAGGCGGATGTCGAGGCAGTCCTCCGTCTTCCCTGCCCGCTTGCGGACGACGATCCGACCGTCGCCCTCCTCGATCGCGGTCGGCGGCGTCATCCAGTTGAGCGGCTTGTAACCGCCGGCGTCGGCGTGCACCAGCACGGAGCCGTCCGACTTGAACATCAACAGGCGAGTCGATTCGGGCAGCATCGCAGTCAGCCGCCCGGTGTACCGGACCTCGCAGCGGGCGACGATCAGGCGCATGCGGCGGCAGGCTACTCCACCGTTCGGACATGTCCGAAACGGCCGGAGGCGCTCCGACGTGAACATCAACAGGCGTCGACTCGGTGTTGCCGGCCCTGCTCTCCTGGCCCGATCAGCCGAGGTGATAGAGAACGACCCCGTCCTTGTCCTCGCGGATCACCGGCAGCCCCGTCGTCGAGCGCGCTGCCGCATCCTGCCACGGCGTCCCGACTGCCAGGTCAGGATGGAGAATCACCGTGCGGACACCGAGATCGCGGAGGTAGGCAACCGAGTATCTGTCGGGAAAGCTCGCTGCGATCTGCCGAGTCTGGCTGAGGATCGACGGGTCGAACGCGCCGTAGCCGTTGACGATCTTCGGGAAGCCGCCGATCGACCAGTAACTGTAGAGGCCGTCGCGGAAGTCGTCGCTCGGCAGGTGCAGCTGGGGGCCCGCTGCTCCGAGCTGGCCCGAAGGGACGGACGGAACCCGCGGGTGCGGAATCGGCCCGAACCCCTCCAGCAGGATCAGGCCTGCGAGTACTGCCGCCGTCAGGCCCGCTGCCAGCTCGAGCCTCGATCGTCGGATCGTCAATCGGCCACGAAGTACGCGCACGATCAGCGCTGTGCCGGCTCCCGCGAGAAGAGCCAGCCCCAGGGACGTGAATGTATTGAGTCGACCCGGCGTCCGGCCGGCGTCCCACCCTGGAGCCAGGTCGTAGAAAAGCCGATAGGGCATGAACCCTCTTGTGTAGCCGTGGGCTGGATCGTCCGGCACATAGGGCAGACCAAGCGAGAGGATCCCGCAAGCAAGCGTTCCGGTGGCGACCCAGAGCCGGATTCCGGCCGGGTAGGAGGCGCTGGCCAGCCCGAGGATGGCGAGCACGAGAATCGTGATGCCCGGGAAGAGCTCCATCTCCTCCGGCGTGCGGAGCG
>DATLUW010000499.1:0-2507 GCA_035577825.1 Actinomycetota bacterium
GCGTCCTTCCACACCGACTCGTCGAGACGGC
Organism: Actinomycetota bacterium; assembly: GCA_035577825.1. GTDB lineage: Bacteria > Actinomycetota > UBA4738 > UBA4738 > JACQTL01 > DATBHM01. The sequence goes on from DATLUW010000499.1 coordinate 32, forward strand.
CGTCGAGGCGGATCTCTCGCTCCCCTCCCTTGGGGATGGCGTACGCCAGGAGTTCCGGCCGTCCCACGGGCGCCGAGTGCTCGGCGCCGACCGGGAGCGGCGCGGCGGTGGAATCCGGCACCTGGGCACGCGCGGGAACGACCACGGAGCACATCGCGAGCGCGATCGTCACGCCCGTCATCAAGCCACGAACCATCACCATTTCCCCGGAGTTCTTGCGCGCGCTGATGCAGGCGGGTGCCATGAGCAGGATGGATGCGCGCGTATCCGACAGATGCACGAGCATAAAATGCTATGGGAGTGGAGCGGACAATGCAACGCTCAACACTCTGCGAACGAGCCACGCTCGGACTTTCTCGCACGCTCCCCGTCGACGGACTCGGCAGCGCATTCTCGCCCACCGCCCGTGTCGTTTGGCTCGAGTGAACGCGAGACCCGCCCGTGACATGGAAGTGATACATGCACGAGACACGAAACGCCCGGGAGTATTCGTATTCGTTATGTTGGCCCCAGGCGGGAAGGTGTATCATCCGTTCCGAAGGTGCCGCTGGGGCCGGCGGATCCATCGTCGAGCGCATGTGCTCCGTCCGAGGCCCGGCCTCGCGGCGTCGAATCGAAGGGCGGACGGCCCCGATCCGTGCCGCCCGTATGGAGCCGCCCCGTGCGCGTTCACATCCGGCGCTTGAGCCACGTTCCCCTCCTCGCGCTCATCGCCAGCCTCGTCGCCGTGGGATCCGCCCGGGCCCTCCCCGGGAACGTCCTGTCCAGCCAGAAGCTCAGCGACCTCGCGGGCAACTTCACCCCCATCCTCGATAACGGTGACGAGTTCGGGGAGTCGATGGCCAATCTCGGGGACCTGGACGGCGCCGGGCCGAGCGTGCGGGCGATGGCGATCGGCGTCGCCCTCGACGACGATGGAACGAGCGGAATCGATCGCGGCGCGGTCTACATCACGTTCCTCGCGGCGAACGGGACCGTTACGAGCACCACGAAGATCAGCGACGCCGTCAACTTCCCGGGTTCCCCACTGGACGACGGGGATTGGTTCGGCAGCTCGGTCGCATTCCTCGGCGACCTGGACGGGGCCGGCCCGAGCGTCGCGGCGATCGCGGTGGGAGCGCCCGGAGACGACGACGGGGCTCTCAATGACGGGGCCGTCTACATCCTGTTCCTGTCCGCGAACGGCACCGTGACCTCGGTGCAGAAGATCAGCAACACCAATCTCCCGGGCGCACCGCTCCTGTCGCTCGATGAGTTCGGCAGCTCCGTGGCCGATCTCGGCGACCTCGATGGCGCGGGCCCGAGCACGAGGGCCATCGCGGTGGGGGCCTTCGGAGACGATACCGGCGGCGCCGACCAGGGCGCTGTCTACATCCTGTTCCTGAACGCATCGGGGACGGTGTTGAGCACGCAGAAGATCAGCGATGCGAACTTGACGGGGTCGCCACTCGACATCGGCGACAATTTCGGCGGCTCCGTCGCGAGCCTGGGTGACCTCGACGGCGCCGGCCCGAGCGTCCTCGCGCTCGCCGTGGGGGCCCAGCTCGATGACGACGGGGGCACCGATCGTGGCGCCGTCTACGTCCTGTTCCTGAATGCGAACGGGACCGTTAGTTCGGTGCAGAAGCTCAGCGACCTCGCCGGCAACTTCACCGATACGCTCCTGGACGGGGACGAGTTCGGCACCGCGGTCGCGGGCCTCGGCGACATCGACGGCACCGCCGGCGGCGTCACGGCGCTCGCGGTCGGCGTCGCGGCCAGCGACGACGGCGGGTTCAACCGGGGCGCCGTCCAGGTCCTGTTCCTCAACAGCAACGGGACCTGCAACTCTTCACGGAAGATCAGCGGCCTCACCGGTGGTTTCGCGGGGCCGCTCCACGACGAGGACGGCTTCGGAACCTCCCTGGCCTCCGTCGGCGACCTCGATGGCGCCGCGGGCGCGAGTATGGTGACGATGGCGACGGGAGCGACGGGCGACGACGACGGCGGACTGGACCGCGGCGCGGTCTACATGCTGTTCCTCGACGGCATCGTGCAGCGGTCGCTCACCGTGAACGTGACCCCCGCGGGCGCGGGCACGGTGGCCAAGTCCCCGAACCAGGCCAGCTACGATAACGGCACCAGCGTCCAGCTCACGGCGAGCCCCGCCACGGGGTGGAGCTTCTCCGCCTGGAGCGGCGCGGTGACGGGCTCCACCAACCCCGTCAGCGTGGTCATGGACGCCGACAAGACCGTGACCGCCACGTTCGTGGACGTCGGCTCGCCGACCGTGACCCTGACCGCCCCGAACGGGGGCCAGACGCTGGTCGCGGGGACCAACACCAACATCACCTGGACGGCCACGGACAACGTCGCGGTGACCACGGTGGACCTGGAGCTGTCGCGAAACGGTGCCGCCGGCCCGTACACGTCCATCGCCACCGGCATCGCGAACACGGGCACGTTCTCCTGGCTCGTGACGCTCCCCACCACCAGC
>DATLUW010000500.1:0-4987 GCA_035577825.1 Actinomycetota bacterium
CACGAAACCGGAGATCCTTCGATGCCTGAAGCGCTACGTTGCCCGCGAGATCTACCAGGAGCTCTGTCGACTTCCGGGTTGACCATCCATAGGAGCATCGCTCGGTTCCCAGCAGCTCGTTGTGATGTCGCCGGGGTCGACCGTGCACGTGTCGTGGCCCAGGCCGCCCTTGACGGCGTCGCAAGCTCACTCGCCGTTGGCGCTCATCCCGAACACGCAGCGCGGCCCATGGGGGAAGTCGCTGGTGTTCGCATCGGCCACCGCCATGACCTGCCCCTCGACGTGGTTCAATCCGGTGAGCGCTTCGGCGGTGAACGCGCTGCCCACGCCGGCGGATCCTCCCGCGCTCACCGGGCTCGTCTGCACGAGGGGAGTCGATGCGGTTCCGTTGAAGCGTTCGGCGGGTCCCGAATTCACCGACAGGAACGCCGGCTTGAGCTTGCTCTTCAGTCCCATGCTCGCGGTGATCGACCCCGATCCTGCCGGGTCCGCGAGGCAGCTGGCGGTGATCGTCCAGTTGCCGAAGCTGAAGAACTCGCCGGACTGCCCGGGCGCGAGCAGGCCCCGAGCGATGCGGCTCTGAACGGCGTCCAACACGCTCAGCAGGTCCAGGTCGCCGCCGGTCACGCAGCTCTCGCACTTGATCGTGTGGCCGTTCGACACTCCGAGGTTGCCGGCCGAATACACGCCGTAGCCGTTGTTGCCCTGAGCGGACCCCTCCACTCCGATCCCCTTGCCCGATGCGTTGATTCCCTCGACGGCCCGGGAGATCGAGTTCGTCGTGATCGCCATGACCCCGGAGTCGTTGCCCCCGCGCGCCTCGATGGCCGCGCCGGATCCATGGGTGTTCGCGCCGTTGGACACGAGCAGGCCATCGTGCCCGGGATCGTTGGCGGACACCGACATCCCGTTCCCCGACCCCGTGTTCTTGACGAGGAACGCCGGCCCCGAGCCCGACGCCTGCAGACTCGTGCTGGCCGCCCCGACGACGTTGGCCTTCCCCTGCAGCACCGCCTGGCCGATCGACGCCTGCGACACCCCGGCCAGCGCGACCACCGCGATCACGGCGATCGCCGCGACGTCGGCCACGAACCGGATGCGAACGAGATGCCCCTTCATCGGATCTGCCCTCCTCTGGAGCCGCGCTCCGCTTGGAGGGAATGATGAGACACGTCATCCGAATTCGGGCCGACGGTCACCCTGTGGGAGGTGTCACCTCGCACCCCTCGCCGCGGAGCGAACGGCGGATACGCCGCGCGCCGCAAGGCCGGCGTCCCTGAGGGCCTGGGTCGCGTTTCTCGACCGCTCGCCCATCACCTGCCAGTAGCGTCCGAGGTACCACGGGGTGAATGGCCGAGCGCGCCCCCACCACCGATTCGTGGCCAGTTCGTACCAGGCCGCACCACCGACGACCGCGCCCAGGACCACGATCGTCGTCACGCGGGTGAGCCGCCGCCGAGCTTCCTCCGAGATCCGAAACTCCTCCATCGGTGAGCGAACCTAGCACCCCGGGAAGGCAGGATGGGCATTCAAGCTGTTCGCGACTGGGCTCCGACGGTGGGGACCCCCCAGGGGAATTGACCAGTCGGACCGGCCCGGCGGATAGTCCGCCCTACCATTCCCCACCGATCCCCACCGAGGAGGACGAGATGGCAGAGCGTGTTCGGTTCGAGTTGGACGTCGATGAGATCCCGGCCGCCTGGTTCAACCTCATCCCGTCGATGGCCCAGGCGGGCATGCCGCCGTTGCCGCCGATCCACCCGGCCACGCATGAGCCGATCGGCCCGGAGGCGCTCGCGCCCCTCTTCCCGGAGGCGCTGATCATGCAGGAGGTGTCGGCCGAGCCGTGGATCGACATCCCCGGCCCGGTCATCGACCTCTATCGGTTGTGGAGACCGACCCCGCTGGTGCGGGCGACGAGGCTGGAGCAGGCGCTGCAGACCCCGGCGCACATCTACTTCAAGTACGAGGGAGTCTCGCCGGCCGGCTCCCACAAGCCGAACACCGCCGTCGCGCAGGCCTATTACAACAAGGAGGCGGGAGTTCGGCGCCTCTCGACCGAGACCGGCGCCGGCCAGTGGGGCTCGTCGCTGTCGATGGCGTGCCAGTTCTTCGGGCTCGAATGCCTGGTGTTCATGGTTCGCGCGAGCTACGACCAGAAGCCGTACCGGCGCATCTTCATGGAGACGTTCGGCGCGACGGTGCACCCGTCGCCCTCCCGCGAGACGCAGGCCGGCATCAAGATCCTCGAAGCGAACCCCGACTCGACCGGTTCGCTCGGCATCGCCATCAGCGAGGCCACCGAGGTCGCCGCCACCAACGACGACACGAACTACTCGCTCGGCAGCGTGTTCAACCACGTGCTGCTGCACCAGACGGTGATCGGGCTCGAGGCCCAGCGGCAGATGGAGATGGCCGGCGAGCAGCCGGACCTCGTGATCGGGTGCGTCGGCGGGGGGTCGAACTACGCGGGGCTCGCGTATCCGTTCATGGGCGACAAGCTGGCCGGGAAGCTCGACGCGACGTTCGTCGCCTGCGAGCCCGCGGCGTGCCCGACGCTGACGAAGGGGAAGTTCGCGTACGACTTCGGCGACACGGCGGAGACGACGCCGCTCGTGCCGATGTACACGCTCGGGCACACGTTCGTGCCGGCGCCGGTGCACGCGGGCGGGCTGCGGTACCACGGCGACTCGCCGTCGCTTTCGCTGCTGGTTCGCGACGGACACATGGAGGCGCGGGCGTTCACGCAGAACGCGATCTTCGAGGCGGCGATCCAGTTCGCGCGGACGCAGGGGATCGTCCCGGCGCCCGAGTCCGCCCACGCCATCCGCGCGGTGATCGACGAGGCCGTGAATGCGCGCGAGTCCGGCGAGCCGAAGGTCATCCTGTTCAACCTGAGCGGCCACGGGCACTTCGACATGCAGGCGTACGACGACTACCTCAACCACCGCCTCCCCGAGGTGGAGTTCAGCGAGGAGGCGCTCGAGGAGGGCATGCGCTCGGTGCCGCCGGTTCCCGTGGGCTGACCAGGTGCCGCGAGCTGCGTGACCGAGCCCGTGGAGCTCCGGGGCGAACGCGTCTTCCTGCGCCCCTCGACCGACGACGACGTCGAACGCATCGCCGGGATCCTCGCAACGCCCGAGGTCGCGCGGTGGTGGGGTTCGATCGACGCCGAACAGGTCCGCAGCGAGATGGTCGGCAGGTTCGAGGACGAGCTCACCTACGCGATCGTGGTCGACGGCGAGGTGGTGGGTTTGATCCAGCGGTGGGAGGAGTCCGAGCCGCAGTACCGCCACGCCGGCATCGACATCTCGATCCATCCGGATTGGCACGGGCAGGGGATCGGGACCGACGCCGTCCGGACGCTCGCGCGGCACCTGTTCGACGACCTCGGCCACCATCGCGTGACGATCGACCCGGCCGCCCACAACGCGGCCGCGATCGCCTGCTACCGGAAGGTGGGGTTTCGCGACGTCGGCATCATGCGGCAGTACGAACGCGCCCCCGACGGCACCTGGCACGACGGTCTGCTGATGGACCTGCTCCGCGAGGACCTGACCTGACGCGCTCCGTCGACCTCGGTTCGGCCATGACGGATCCGCGACCGACGAGCACGGGACCCCAGGATTCATATCTGCCGCAAACCGATTCGCCGTTCGGGCGGGCGACCACGCTTCGATAATCGAAGGAGGAAGGCCAACCCGGGAGGCGGTCGACGTGCCGGATGGGCGGGAAGGAAGGTTCGCGGCATGAGTCGCGGGAAGACCCGTCGTCGCCGCGCCCGGACGGCGGCCGCCGCGCGGCAGGGCGCACGTCCCACCCCTCCGGGGAACGCCGTTCAGCCCGCGGCGGCGGGCGCGCGGTCCGCCGCTCCCGATCCGGCCGTCGAAAACCGGGTGGTGGCCGCCCGCCGCAGGGCGCGTTTCGCGAAGGCCGTCATCGGCGCCACCGGAGCCGCCGTCTTCGCGGGGGCGATGATGATGGCGCGGACCTCGTACCCCGGCCACGCCAAGACGCCGGCGAAGCCGCTCGGCGCGCCGCCGAGGTTCGTCCGGATCGTGCGCAAGAACCTGCTCCAGGCGGGCATCGTGGCGCCGGCGGAGGCGCCGCCCGGCGCGTCGACGAGCGTGTCATGAGCCCAGCGACGGTCACGACGAGCGGGCACCGGTTCCATTCGATGGGCTGCGAGGTCGTCGTCGGTGGGGGCTCGCCCCCGGATCACGCGGCCATCGAGCGGCTGTTCGCCGAGCGCGACTGGATCTTCAGCCGGTTCGTCCCCGACAGCGAGCTGAACCGCGTGAACGACGCTGCCGGGCGGTTCGTGCCGGTCTCCGACCTGTTCGCGGACACGCTCCGAACCGCCCTTCGCGTCGCCGAGGAGACCGACGGCGTGGTCGACCCGACCCTCGGCGCCGCCATCGAGTCCGCCGGCTACACCCGCGACTTCGCCATGCTCGAACCCGACGACCGGCCGCCGGGCGCGCCCGTCCCCGGGGCGTGGCGCCGCGTGCTCGTGTTCGGCCGGCAGGTGGGGAATCCGGTGGGCGTCCGGCTCGACCTGAACGGCGTCGTGAAGGCGATGGCCGTCGACGACGCGCTCGCGCTGCTGCGGGGGGAGGGCTTCGTGTCCGCGGGCGGCGACGTCGCGGCCCGCGGGGAGCTCACCGTGGCGCTGCCGGACGGGGAGCCGGTCACCCTCCGGCAGGGCGCGTTGGCGACGAGCGGCGATACCGGGCGCCGGTGGCTCCGCGGCGGCGTGGTCCAGCACCACCTGATCGATGCGCGAACGGGCGCGCCCGCGCGCTCGCCGTGGTCCGAGGTCACGGCCTGCGGCGCGACCTGCCTCGCCGCCGACGTCGCCGCCAAGGCCGGTTACCTCCTGGGCGAAGAGGGCCCCGAGTGGCTGGATCGCCGGGGGATCCCCGCGCGGTTCCGCACGAAGGACGGGGACGCAGTCCCCAACGAGACCTGGCGGCAGCAGCTGCGG
>DATLUW010000501.1:0-2695 GCA_035577825.1 Actinomycetota bacterium
GTCCTGCGGGAGCATATTGCACCGCCGCGACCCACATCCGGACGGGGGAACCAGACCGGGGTCCGACCCGTAGACTGCTGCGGACATGGCACGCGCCGCGATCGAACCCGGGGAGGCCGCCCGGCGGCGCGTCTCGAAACCGCCGGACGAGCGTCGTGAGGACCTGCTCCAGGCGGCCCGGTCGGTGTTCGCCGGGAAGGGCCTGCCGAACGCCACGATCTCCGACGTCACCGAGGCTGCCGGGGTCGCCAAGGGCACGTTCTACCTGTACTTCGACTCCAAGGAGGCGCTGCTCGGAGCGCTGAAGCAGCGGTTCGTCGACGACCTCGTCCAGCAGGCGCTCCAGCTGTACACCACGGTCGGGCACGACGACTGGTGGGCGCTCGCCGACGTGACGGTCGAGTCGATGATCGACTACCTCCTCGAGCACCGCGACCTCATCCAGGTGTTCGCCCGGGACGGGTTCCAGCCGGAGTCGGCGGCGCTGTTCGGCGATGCCGTCGACAAGCTGCGGAACATGTTCGCCGCGGGGATCAAGGCGGGCATGGAAGCCGGGGCGTTCGAGGTCACCGACCCCCTGCTCACCGCGCGCTTCCTCGACAGCGCGATCCACGGGACGGTCGAGCACGCCGTGCTGTACGAGGGCGGCATCGACCGCGACTACCTGGTGGCGGGGGCGCGCGACCTGCTCCGCCGCGTGCTGGGCGGCCGGCCGCCCCGCTGACCGTGCGGCGGCCCGCGGCGGCGCTCGCCCCGCTGATCGTCCTTTGCTCGATCGCGTTCGGGCCGGGCGCCGTCGCCGACACGCCGTCGCCGAGCGAGCCCAGTGACCAGAGCGTCGTCGCCGACGCGGCCTTCCCCACGAACATGGCGTTCGCGCCCGACGGGCGGCTGTTCTACACGGAGAAGGAGACCGGGAACATCCGCATCGTGCAGGGCGGGAAGCTGCTCGACCGGCCCTTTGCCAAGCTCCCTGTGCAGGGAGGCGGGGAGAGCGGACTGCTTGGGTTGGCGCTGGATCCGAACTTCGAACAGACGCCGTTCGTGTACGTGTACTTCACGTCGTCGCAGGACGGGAGGAACCACATCGCGCGGATCCCGGCCTCGTCGTCGGACCCCGACGTCGGCGGGCCGCCCGAGAACCTCCTGACGCTGCTCACCGCGAGCGGCATCCACAACGGCGGCGACCTCGTGTTCGGACAGGACGGGAAGCTGTACGCCGTCGTCGGCGAGACGGGGAACGAGGCCTTCGCGCAGGACCCGGCCAGCCTGGGCGGCAAGATCCTGCGGATGAACCCGGACGGTTCGATCCCATCGGACAACCCGTTTGGACCGGACAGCTACGTGTACTCGCTCGGCCACCGGAACTCGTTCGGGCTGTGCGTGAACCCGCACAACGGCGACCTGTGGGAGACCGAGAACGGGCCGTCGAGCGACGACGAGGTCAACCTGATCGAGGCCGGGAAGAACTACGGCTGGCCGGACCAGCTCGGGCCGGCGGGCAAGCCGGGGTTCGTCGACCCGAAGCTCACGTTCCCCTCGATCATCGTGCCGACCGGGTGCGTCTTCGACGACCACGCGATCTCGGCGACGTCGGTGCGGCCGAAGCCCGGCCAGCAGCTCGTGTTCGGCGACTTCCACGGCGACCTGCACTCGGTCGTGCTGCAGCCGCCGGCGTTCGATGACGTGCAGCGCGTCACGACCGAGGCGCACTTCCCCGACGGCATCACCGACCTGAAGGTGGGCCCCGACGGCGACCTGTACGCCGCCACGTCGAGCTCGATCGTGCGGATCCCGCCCGGCGAGGGGGTGCCGTTCAGCCCGGCCGCGGGGCCGAGTCCGCCAGTCACCGGCGGCTCGGGGTCCGGCGGCGGCTCGGGCGGGCCGGGCCTGCTGACGATCGTCGCGATCGTCGCGGCGCTCGTGCTCCTCGTGGTCGGTGCGCTCGTGCTCGTCTCACGGCGCCGGAAGCGCCGCAACGGGGCCGGGGGGAAGAACCCGCCGTTCGACGCGGTCCCGCAGGCCGGGCCGGGCGACGCGCCGCCGGAGGCGTGAGGGCTACCCCTCGACTGCCGGGCGCTTGAGGTAGGCGACCAGCGAACGGCCGCCCTGAGGGTTCTCGATCTGCAGGACGCTCACGAGCTCCCACCCGTCGCGACCGAACGTGTTCAGGATCTCTCCCGGGTTGTGCTCGAGCAACGGCGCGACGAAGTACTCCCAGCGCTGCATCGTGGTCAGCCCTCCCGTTCCACCCGTTTGTTGGCCGTGCGGATGCACACGCCCATGATGACGTCGAGGCCGCCCTCTTCGCCGATGCGCGCGGCCTCCTCGTTGATGATCCCGCTCTGGAGCCACAGCACCTTGGCGCCGATCTGCACTGCCTGCCGCGCGATCTCGGGCGTCGCGGACGGCCGCCGGAACACGTCCACCACGTCGACCTTCTCGGGCACGTCGAGGAGCGTCGGGTATGCCCGTTCGCCGAGGACCACGGTCTCCTCGGGGTTCACCGGGATGATCCGGTAGCCCTTGGACTGCAGGTACTCGGAGACGTCGTACGCGTCGCGGAACGGGTCGTTCGACAGGCCGACGACCGCGATCGTGTGCGCGTCGCCGAGGATGGCCTTCAGCTCGCGCGTGCTGGGGTCGAGCGGGTCCTGTACGCCCGTGTGCCCATCCGGGGGGCTCATGCCGCCGG
>DATLUW010000502.1:0-2055 GCA_035577825.1 Actinomycetota bacterium
CCCGAGTTCGGCGGCGCAGACGACAGAGGCCCCGACCTTCCTCAGGGCCTCCACGATCGGCTTGTGCGACGCATCGCGGCGCTTGCGGCGCAGGTACATTCAGCCGCCGCGCTTTGAGCCGCGGCCCTTGGAGAGCACCCGGTTGGCCTTCGCATCGATCTTGGCCTCCTGGGCCGCAGAGAGCCGCCCAGCGGCCCGCTGCTGCGACGCCCGCGCCTTGGCGTTTGCGGCATGGCTCTCGTCGGGCACCGGGTAGCTCCGGCCGGGGCCGGCGAACGCGGACTTCGGCAGCGCCTTGCGGGCGCGCGTCGTGAGCTTGGTCATCTGGCGTCCTTTCGTTTTCCGAACACGCGGTCCGGGATGGGGGATGGCTTACGCTCGTCGTGCCCGACCTCGTAGGTGCGCTCGGGCGGCGTTACGGACGAGGCCGTGTCGTGCTCCTCGATCAGATCTCCGCCCATGAACCCCATCCGGCGCCGCACCTCGACGGTCGGGAATGGCTCGCCATGCGCGTCCACGATACGCGTGCCCATCTCGGCCTCCTACTGGAACTTGTCCCCGGCGGAGTCGTCAGGGACGAACCACGAGCGGACTGCGGAGGCCAGCGCTCCCCAACCGGCGACTAGTGCGCCGACGACAAGAAACGCCAGCCCCCAGATCAGATGGCGTCCCCGGGGTGCTCGCGCGAGTTGATGTGGCCCTTCAAGATCTCCCACACCTCGGGCGGCAGCTGGTTCGCCAGCTGGGCGATGTCGAGCGGCGCGTCCAGCGCCTTGATGATCGGGTCGAGCTCCGGCTTGAGGTCAGGGAGCTTCGTCTCGATCAGGAGCAGGAGCGCCTTGACGTTCGGGACGTTCGGGATCGCGAGCCCGAGGATCTTCGTGATGGCATCGAGGATGTTCAAGGCGGCCTCCTAGAACTGGTAGCGCAGCGCGGCCGTGGTCACGACCTTCTGCGAGTCGAGTCCGTAGCCAGCGTCGGCCCCGACGATGATGTGCGGCCACGCCTTCGGATTCGGCTTCCAGCCCACGCCAGCGTCGGGAGCCCACTCGTTCGGGCGCACGGCGTCGGTCGAGCCGCCGCGGTAGAGCAGCCCCAGGTAGATGTTGAAGTCCTTATTATCGACGTCGGTGGCCGTGACGCGGGCTCCCGCGGCATAGCGGATGCACTGCTGCGTGAACCCGTAGAAGCCCTGCGCTACCCCCGAGATGTGTGGCGAGAGGCTCAGCGACGCCGTCGCCGCGCCTTCGACGTCCTTCGTGAAGTCCGTGGCTGGTCCGTCGAGCCAGACGCCATTGGCGCCGACGTTGACCTTGACGGCCGGCGACGCGACCGCAGAAAGAGAGCAGCCGAGCAACCCGGCGAACAGGACCAGTGCGGCCAGAGCAAAGCGAGTCATCGGACCTCCGTGATGGACGTGATCGGGTGTAGCTCCCAGGCGGTGCCGCGGCCGGGTTCGTGAGCATGGTGCGCATCGAAAAATAAGTAGCCCCGGACGACGACCTTGGTGCCAGGACGCGGTCGTGGACCCGTTAATGGCGTCCGGGGACTGACTTCGCAGATCACCTGCCGGCGCGAGTCCGTGACCTCGGGGCCGGAGGCGAGGTAGATGTGGATGTCGCGCGCCTTCGGGTCCCAGCAGTTACAGGATTCGGTCTCGGCGAGCTTGGTGCGGATGACGTAGCCGGTGAGTTCCCCGCCCTGAGCCTGCGTCCATTCCTCGGGTGAGGCGACGAGCATCTGCGGGATGCTCACGGGAACGAAACTCGTTGGCACGCCCGTCCGGTTCTTGAGCCGATTGGCAGTGGCTTCGGACGGGGCCAGCGTTCCGCCCGGGCCCGGCTTCCCCTCCGGCGGGCAGAAAGCAAGCAGCAGGGCGAGGAAAAGGGTCACGAGCCCGGATGCACGAACGGGATGGCTCCGGTGCCAGAGCGGAGCTTCTTCACGACGAGCATCGTGATGAGCGGGATAGAGACGCTGATGACGCCGGTGACGATCGGCACCAGCGCCTTCTCGGTCTCTGGCGGCAGCACGCCGGTGGCTACGAGCGCTCCC
>DATLUW010000503.1:0-6513 GCA_035577825.1 Actinomycetota bacterium
CGCCCTCGAGGCGTTCGATCGTCGCGGCGGCGGGCGGGGCTCCCGCGGTGGCGACGCGCACGCCGGCCGGGACCTCGCCGCGTTCCTCGGGCGGGCAGCTCGCCAGCGAGATCAGCACGGTCGGCGCGGCGCACATCCACGTGATCGACTCGTCGCGCACGAGCTCGAACACCCTCGGCGGTTCGACGCGGCGCAGGCACACGTGCGTGGCGCCGGCGGCGGTGACCGTCCACGTGTACGTCCACCCGTTCGCGTGGAACATCGGGAGCGTCCACAGGTAGCGGTCGCCGACCGACATCGGCAGGTGGAGCAGCGTGCCGATCGTGTTCATGGCGGCGTTGCGGTGCGTGATCATCACGCCCTTCGGCCGGGCCGTCGTGCCGCTCGTGTAGTTGATCGTGAGCAGGTCGGATTCGGCGATCTGCGGCCGTTCGAACGACGGCTCGGCCGCACCGAGCGCCTCCTCGTAGTCCACCCAGCCGTCGCGCGGGCCGCCCTCCAGCGCGACGAAGCGCCGGATGCCCGGCAGGTCGGACCGGATGCCGTCGACCGCGTCGAGATAGTCGCTGTGCGCACAAACGACCGACGCGCCGGAGTGCTCGAGGATGTAGGCGAAGTCGTCCGCGGTGAGGCGATAGTTGATCGGCACGAGCACCGCGCCGGCCTGTGGCACCGCGTAGAACGACGTCAGCTGCGCGTGGGTGTTCGGGGCGATGTACGCGACGCGGTCGCCCTGGCCCACGCCCATGGCCTGCAGCGCCGCCGACCACCGGTCGCACCGGTCGAAGAACTCCTCGTACGTGAGCCGGAGATCGCCGTCCACGACCGCCTCCCGTCCGCCGTACAGCCGGCGGGTCCGGCGAGCGAACTCGAGCGGCGTGAGCGGAACCTCCATATCGCGAACACCTCCGTCGTCGGCTTCGGGTGACGCTACTCCGGTCGGAGAGAATGCTCATGCGCGCTCCCAGCCGCATTCGGGGGGTTCCGATTTCGCCCGGATCCACCGGGAGTGCCGCGGCGAATCGACCGCCAGCGCCGACCGGGGTTACATGCGGGTCGAGGATCGGGGATCGCATCCGCGGCGTGCTGCCCGGGCGGTCCGATGGATCGGGCCACCAGCGCTCGATCAGGCTGCGGGCGCCTCGGCGCGGACGGCGAGCGCGCGGACCGCGTCCGCGAACGCCGAGATCGGCGGCGTGACCAGCCCGGCCCCGACCTGACCCACCCCCGGCTCGCGGCCGGCGATGCCGGTGTTCACCACGGGGACGATCCCGGTCCGCGTGATGAGCGTGGCGTCGATCCCGGTCGGCGTGCCCCGGAACCCCAGCGCGGGGATCTGGTAGACGGGGTGCTCGGCGATCGTGATCTCGTACATCAGCTGCGTGTTCCGGATGGCGTCCGCCGGCTCCCCGCCGACGAATCGCACGATGGCCGGCGCGGCCGCCATGGCGAACCCACCGATGCCGCTCGTCTCCGTGATCGTCGAGTCGCCGAGGTCGGGGTTGGCGTCCTCCGGCCCGAACCCCGGCAGGAACAGCCCGTCGACCACGGGCGCCGGCGCGGTGAACCAATCGTCGCCGGTCCCCGACAACTGGATGCCGAACTCCGTCCCGTTCCGCGCCATCGCCACGACGAGCGGCGAGCCTGGGACGTCGCGCGCCGCATCGGCCGCGACCTTGCCGGCCGGCATGGCGAGGTTGAGGAAGAAGTGGTCGTTCCCCGAGACGAACCGAAACGCCTCGACCGTGTCGGCCGTCGGCGCGCCGGTCTCCAACAGGTCGGGCGTGATCTCGCGGAGCAGGAGCGAAGTCGCCGCGCGGTTGCGATTGTGGCACTCATCGCCCATCTGCAGGGCCTGGGCGATCAGCGAACGGATGTCGACCGGACCGTGGCGGCGGAGCATCGCGGCCAGCAGCGGGGCGAGCGAACGTTCGAGCCACCGGAGCCGGTTGATGACGTCCGGCGAGTAGGCGCCGAACCGCAGCACCTTGCCGAGGCCCTCGTTCAGGGTGCAGAACGCCGTGCCGCCACCGGCGGCGTCTTCGACCACCGACACCGGCATGGAGGCGCTGACGACGCCGGCCATCGGCCCGACCGTCCGGCGCGAGTGGCACGGCGCGAGCGAGATCCCTCCGCCCGCGGCGAGCCGCTCGGCCTCCTCGATCGTGCCGGCCAGCCCCTCGTACACGATCGCGCCGGCGATCGCGCCGCGAACCGGTCCCGACACGTCCGCCCACTCGATCGGCGGGCCGGCGTGCAGGAGCTCCCGGGGCCCGAGGCCCAACGCCTCGGCGGCCGGCCGGATGTCGACCCACTGCGGCTCCGCGGCGAGCAGCTTCGAGACCGAGGCCGTGGCCGCGTGCGCGGTGCGGGGGTCGCGGGCGATCGCCGTGAGCTCGGGACCGAGCCCCTCGGCGGGCGGCGACCACCGGACCTCGAGCGGTCCGGCGGCCTGCTGGCGGAGCGCGTCGGCGAACATCGTGGCGCCGGCGGTGACCACGTCCGGCGCGTCGTCGAGCTCGAGCTCCAGATGCGTCTCGTTCGCTGGGGCCTTCATCGGTCTCCTCCATCCACGAGCGCGACCGCCGCGCGGGCGGCCGCGGCGTTCGACAGGTGCACGCTGGCCCCGGCCGTGTTCAGGGCGGCCGCGGTGGCGTCGAGCCCCTGGGGGTCGCCGGTCGAGCCGATCAGCGCGACCACCACGGCGAGGTCGCGGGCGGCCGCCGCCGCCACGCGGCGGGCGTCCGCGATGGCGGGCGCGAGCGTCGCGGCCGGGGCGGGGTTGGAACCGTAGCCCAGAACGACGTCCAACAGGACGACCGCGCACGACGGGTCGTTCGCCTCCTCAGCCAGGCGCTGCAGGCGGAGCGTGTCGTCGATCATCGGGTGCGCCCGGCCCTGCGTGAGCCCGTCGTCCCCGAAGTCGATCATCAGGTGCCCGTCGAAGCGAAGGTCCCCGCCGAGCGCCCAGTCCGGTTCGAGGGGGGTGTTCGACATGATCGGGCGGAGCCGCTCGGCCGCGATCGCCATCGACTCGTCGCAGAGCGTCCCCCCGGAGAACAGTCCCCGGACGAAGCCCGCGCGGCCCGCGCGGTCGTACGGCGCCGCCCACTCGCGGGGATCCTCGGCGGCGCTGCCGAGCGCGGCGAGCGCCTTCATCGTGATCGCCGTGAGGTCCTCGCGGCCCCGGCCGACGAACGCCACCAGCGCGGGCGTGGCGAGCGACGCCGCGGCGGCGACCACACGTTCGGCCACGGCGGGGTCCGGCGGCTTCGACAGCACCAGGACCAGGTCGGTGCCGGGGTGCGCGTCGAGGGCCCGCATCGCGGCCAGCGTCGACCGTCCCGCCACCGCCTTCGACAGGTCGCGGCCGCCGACGCCGAGCACGGCGGACACGCCGACCCCGGCCGCGTCGAGCAGGCACATCACCTGCTGCGCGCCGGTCCCCGACGCCGCGACGATGCCGACCGGCCCCGGCTTCGTGGCGTTCGCGAAGCCGAGCCCAAGGCCGCCGACGGCCGCCGTGCCGCAGTCCGGCCCCATCACCAGGACGCCGTGCCGCGCGGCCTCGTCCTTCAGCGCGATCTCCTGCTCCACCGGCACGTTGTCCGAGAACAGCATCACCGACGCGCCGGCACGCACGGCGTCCATCGCTTCGACGAACGCGTTGGGCCCGGGGACGGAGATCAGCGCGAGCGAACCCCCCCGCCGGAACGCCGATCGCAACGTGCGCGGGGCCGGCGCCTCGCCCGCAGCTCCGGACGCCGCGACGGCCGGCGGTGCGAGCTGCCGTTCGGCCTCGGCGACGGCGGCGGCCAGCGCGGCCTCGTCGACGGCGCGGACGGCGACCAGCAGGTCGTTCGGCGTGGCGGACGCCACGTCGGCCGCGTCGAACCCCATCCGTTCGTAGATCTCGACGTTGAGCGGGGTCGCCATGGCGACGACCGCGGCGTCCACCCTGGGGAGCGCGCCGACCGCCCGGCTGGCCTGCATCAGCCCGACCGAGTCGCGGTAGGACCCGCGCCGGAGCTCCACATGGACGTTCATGCTGCCTCCTCGATCTCGTGCGAACGCGAACGCGAACGCGAACGCGAATGCGAGCGGACCGCGGCCAGCGCCCCGGCCATGCCGAGGCACAGGTCGTGACCCGAGGTGGAACCGACGTCGAACAGCCGGGCGGCGGCGTCCCGGACCGCCGCCTGTGGCGCGTCCGCGGCCAGCGCGCTCAGGACCCGGGCGGCCTGCGGAACGACCTGCCCCTCGGCGGCGGCCCGCAACAGGGCGGCCGAGAGCGACGTGGTGTGCGTGGCCGCCCGCGCGTGGATCGCCGTACCGGCCGACCGGTCGAGCCGGCCGGCCAGGTGCAGCGCCGCCAGGGCGCCGGCCACCACGTCGTCCCCCGCGGGCGTCAGCCCGGGCCCCCGCCCGACCACCGCCAGCGCGTTCCAACGGTCGCCGGTCGCCACGGCCGCAGCGGCGATCAGCCCCTCGAGCACCGGGATGCCGAACGCCCCCGGCGGCTCCGCGAGCACCGCGTCGAGCAGCCGCCATCCGTTCCGCGCCAGGCGGCCCGGCTCGACGCGCGGGCGGGGATCCCACCACCGCGCCGCCCGCCACATGCCGGTGGCGCAGCGCACGAGGCCGTCGCCGACGAACGCCGTCGACCCCGCCGGCGGCAGCGAACTCCCGGGCACGCACAGCGCGATCGGCAGCCGCACGGCGCCGGGGGCGAGCAGCGCCAGCACCTGCTCGTCGGCGATCGTGAGGTAGGCCGCGACCGCCGTCGAGCCGGCCACCACCGCGGGGCGAGCGGGTCCGGCGAGCAGCCCCGCGACCGCCGTGCTGGCGATCGCCGGCCTCACCGCGGCACCAGCGGACCCCGTCTCCACGCCGATTCCAATGCTGAACCGACCGGTGCTCCCCGAAGGGAACCGAAGGACCCGAACAGCGCGGGCCGTGTTTCCCTAATCCGTCTCCCGGGCGCGACGGACGCTGTGGACCTCTCGAGCGGCCCTGCGCACAGGGCGCGGACCGGTTCTTGGGGTCCGGGTGCCGGACCCCGGAGGGGTGAGGCACGATGGCAGGATTCAAGCTCTGGACGGTGCACGGCGATGGCCGGCACCTCCCGCCGAACGAGGTCGTGGCGCCCGAGGAGCGCCTCGCATGGGGCCGCACGGTCGGCATCGGCATGCAGCACGTCATCGCCATGTTCGGCGCGACGTTCCTGGTGCCGCTCCTCACCGGGTTCCCCCCGACCGCGACGATCTTCTTCTCCGGCCTGGGGACGCTGACCTTCATCCTCGTCACGAAGGGGAGGGGCCAGCGGATGGGGCTGCCGAGCTACACGGGCTCGAGCTTCGCGTTCATCGGACCGGTCATCGCGGCCTCGACGGACGGGAACATCGCGCTCGCGCTCTCCGGCATCTTCGCCGCAGGGCTCGTCCTGTTCGTCATCGGGCTGTTGGTCGACCGCTTCGGGTCGAAGTGGATCAACTCCGTGATGCCCCCGGTCGTCACCGGGACGATCGTCGCGCTGATCGGCCTGAACCTGGCGCCGGTGGCGTGGCAGTCGTTCCAGAAGCAGCCGTGGACGGCGATCATCACGCTGACCGCCATCATCATGACCACGGTCCTGTTCCGGGGGTTCCTCGGCCGCATCTCCATCCTGGTCGGCGTCCTCATCGGCTACCTGGTCGCCATCCCGCAGCACCAGATCGTCGACTTCGGCAAGAACTGGAAGGCAGCCGACTGGATCGGATTCCCGAACTTCACGATGATGCAGTGGAACTGGCGGGCGGTGTTCCTGATCGTCCCGGTCGTGGTCGTGCTGCTCGCGGAGAACACCGGCCACATCAAGGCCGTGGCGTCGATGACCGGCCGGAACCTCGACCAGTCCCTGGGCCGTGGGTTCATGGGTGACGGCATCGCGACCATGTTCGCCGGCGTCGGCGGCGGGTCGGGGACCACCACGTACGCCGAGAACATCGGCGTCATGGCCGCCACCAAGGTGTATTCGACGGCGGCGTACTGGGTGGCCGGCGCCTTCGCTGTGATCCTGAGCTTCTCGCCGAAGTTTGGCGAGCTTATCGCCACGGTCCCCGCCGGCGTCCTGGGCGGCGCGGCCACGATGCTGTACGGCATGATCGGCGTGCTGGGCGTGAAAATCTGGGTCCAGAACAAGGTGAACTTCTCCAACTCGATCAACCTGACCACGGCCGCCGTCGCCCTTATTGTCGGGATTGCCGACTACACCTGGACCATCGGCGACTTGAAGTTCACCGGGATTGCGCTCGGCTCGGCCGCGGCCCTGGTGATCTACCACGGCATGAAGGCGATCGCAAAGGTGCGCGGCACGGTGGCCGAACCGGAAACCGAAGATCCCTCGCCGGCCGCAGCTTCGACGGCCGCGGTCAAGGCAGCGGTCAAGCGCTCCCCCAAGAAGCGCCGCTAAAGAACGCCGCCCGGAAGTGCGCGGCGGGCGGGCAACCCCGCCGACGAGAAAGGCCGGACTCC
>DATLUW010000504.1:0-13607 GCA_035577825.1 Actinomycetota bacterium
GGTGCCGCAGGAGCAGGAACAGCGCAGGACCCAGAAGCGCGACGGCGGGTCGGGCGAGGGCGAGGGCGAGGACGCCGGCCAGGTCCAGTCGTCCGCGAAGGGCGAGGCCCTCAAGGAGGAGATGGACGAGATCCTCGACGAGATCGACTCCGTGCTCGAGGAGAACGCCGAGGAGTTCATCAAGTCCTACGTCCAAAAAGGCGGGGAATGACCAATCTGCCCAACCTGCCCCTGTCCGGCGGTGACGGCCGGTTCGGCGTGTCCCCGAGCTTCGTGGACGTGCTGGCCGAACACGGCCCGGAGCCGCTCCGCACCCAGCCCGTGGCCACTCCCGGCACGGCGCCCCTGAGCGTGCCGCACGCCACGACGATCATCGGGCTGAAGTTCGCCGACGGGGTCGTCATGGCGGGCGACCGCCGGGCCACCGAGGGCTACTCGATCGCCGACGACCGCATCGAGAAGGTGTTCGCGGCCGACGACTATTCGGCCGTGTCGATCGCCGGCGTGGCCGGCCAGGCCGTCGAGATCGTGCGCCTGTTCCAGACCGAGCTCGAGCACTACGAGAAGGTCGAGGGCGAACGCCTGTCGCTCGAGGGCAAGGCGAACCGCCTGGCGCAGATGATCCGTTCGAACTTTCCGATGGCCCTGCAGGGCTTCGTCGTCGTGCCGCTGTTCGGCGGATTCGACGAACGCCGTCGCGAGGGCCGCCTGTTCCGCTACGACGCGACCGGCGGCCGGTGGGAGGAGGAGGACTTCATGTCCACCGGCTCCGGCGGCAAGCCGGCGAAGTCCACACTGAAGAAGCGCTTCCGGGCCGGGCTCTCGCGCGACGAGGCCGTACGCGTGGCGGTCGAGGCCCTGCGGGATGCGTCCGAGGAGGACGTCGCCACCGGCGGGCCCGACCCGGTGCGGGGCATCTGGCCGAGCGTCAAGGTGATCACGTCCGACGGGGTCGAGGCCCTCGGCGACGACGAGGTGCGCGCCGCCTACGACGCACTCGTGGCGGGGGACCGGTGAGCATGTCGTTCCAGCCGTACGTGCCGCCCGAGCAGCTCATGAAGGACCGCTCGGAGTACGCCCGCAAGGGCATCGCCCGGGGGCGCTCCGTCGCTGCGCTCGAGTACGCGGACGGGGTGCTGTTCGTCGCGGAGAACCCCTCGGCCACGCTGCACAAGATCAGCGAGATCTACGATCGGATCGCGTTCGCCGGAGTGGGGAAGTACTCGGAGTTCGAGGACCTCCGCATCGCCGGCATCCGCCTGGCCGACCTCCGCGGGTACTCGTACGGACGTGAGGACGTGAGCGCGAAGGCCCTGGCCAACGCCTACTCGCAGTCGCTCTCGGCGATCTTCACGCAGCAGATGAAGCCGTACGAGGTCGAGCTGCTGGTGGCGCAGGTGGGCGAGACGCCCGAGGACAACGAGATCTTCCACGTGCTGTTCGATGGCTCGGTGACCGACGAGCACGGGTTCGTGGGCATCGGGGGGAGCTCCGACGAGCTCACTGACCACCTACGCGAGGGGTACCAGGCGGACTGGGATCTGGCCGACGCGGTCCGCGCGGCCGTCGGGGCGCTCGCGGACGGCGGCTCCCGGCACATCCCGGCCGAGGACATCGAGGCCGCGGCCCTCGAACGGGACTCCCACCGCCGCCGGAAGTTCCGCCGGCTGTCGGACGACGAGGTCAGCGCGATCCTCGCCGACGGGGTGCCGGCCACCGCGCCGGTGGCGACCGAGGCCGAGACGGACGAGGCCTCGCCGAACGGTTCGGACCCGGCCGCCGGCTGACCCGACCCGCCATGGTCGCCGACGCGGAACCGACCCCCGACGCCGGCGGTTCGGACATGTCGCAGTTCGAGTCGGCGAACGCCATCCACCCCGCGAGCGGCAAGCGGACGCCCACCGGGGTCGAGCCCGCGCCCGACACGCCGGCCGACCTGATCTTCAACCCGTGGCTCCCCGAGATCCACGCGAATCCGTACCCCGTGTACCGGCGCCTCCAGCAGGAGGACCCGGTGCACCAACCGTTCCCTGGCGTGTGGATCCTGTCGCGCCACCGCGACGTCGGCGCGCTCCTGCGGCACCCCGACATGTCGAGCGATCGCCGGAACTCGCCGGTGTACGAGGAGTTCATCAAGGCCCTCCCCGTCGAGCCCGAGGACGGCGCCCTGACGCCCTCGATGCTGTTCCTCGACCCGCCCGACCACGACCGCTTGCGCCGCCTGGCGAACAAGGCCTTCACGCCGCGCGCGGTGGAGCGGCTCGTGCCCCGGATCCACGAGGTGGTGGCCGAGTTGCTCGACCGCGCGGAGGAGCTGGGGGAGTTCGACGTGGTGGCCGACGTGGCCTACCCGCTGCCGGTCACGGTGATCTCGGAGATGCTGGGCGTGCCCGAGGGGGACCGCGACGCGCTCCGGCGGTGGTCCCTCGATCTGATCTACACGCTCGACCCGATGCTCTCGGTCGAGACGCTGGCCCGGGCGCAGCGGGCGGGGGCGGAGTTCCGCGCGTACCTCCGCGAGCTGATCGCCGACCGCCGGGCACACCTCGGCGACGACCTGCTCTCCGGCCTCATCCAGGCCGAGGACGAGGGGCGGCAGCTCACGCCCCAGGAGCTGGTGGCCACGTGCGTGCTGCTGCTGGTCGCGGGGCACGAGACCACGTCGAGCTTCATCGGCAACGGGATGCTGGCATTGCTGCGCGACCCCGGGCAGTACGCGCGGCTCCACGACGACCCCGGGCTCATGCGGAGCGCGGGGGAGGAGCTGCTGCGGTTCGACTCGCCCGTGCAGCTGACCGGCCGCCTGGTCCTGCGGGACACCGAGATCGCCGGCCAGCGCGTCGAGGCCGGGCAGGACGTCGTGGCGCTGGTCGGCGCCGCGAACCGCGACCCCGAGGCGTTCGACGAGCCCGACCGGCTGGACCTCGGCCGCCCCGACAACCGGCACCTGGCGTTCGGCGGCGGGATCCACTTCTGCCTGGGGGCGCCGCTCGCCCGCGTCGAGGGCGGGACCGCGATCGCGTCGCTGGTGGGGCGGTTCGGGTCATTGGAGCTGGTCGACCCGGAGCCGGCCTGGCGGGACACGGTCACCCTGCGGGCGCTGCGCTCGCTGCCGGTCGCCGCGTCGTGAGCGCGGCGGTCGTCGACGTCAGGCGCCGCCGCCCGTCGGGGGAGCCGCCGCCGCTGCCACGATCCCAGCGCCTGGCGCCGGCGGTGTGGACTCTCGCCGCAGTCCTCGTGGTGGGCGCGATCGTGACGACGGTCGGCCGGGCTGCCGATTCGCCCCCGACTGCGGGCGAGGGGATCCTCGGCTGGTTCGCCGACCGGCGCTCGTCAGGGCTGACATCGGTGGCCAAGGTGTTCGACTGGCTGACGACGTTCACCGTGATCATGGCGATGCGGGTGGCCGTCGCGGTCGCGCTGCTCGCCTTCCGGCGGATCCGGCACATGGTGGTGTTCCTGGCGACGCTCGTCGTCACTGACTGGATCGTGACCGAGGCGCTGTCGGTGCCGTTGCCGAAGCCGTCGGTTGCATTCGTGACCTCGCAGACGTACTCGTTTCCGTCGCGACCGGTGTCGGCGCTCGCCATCACGTTGTGCTCGGCGGCGTTCGTGCTGGTGCCCGCCGGCCGGGCCCGCCGCTCGGCGCTGGCGGTCGTCGGCGGGGTCCTGGCGCTCGTCGTCCTGTCCGGGCTGTACCTGGCTACGGGGTATCCGTTCGCCATGGCGTACTCGGCCGTGCTGGCGTTCGCGGTGTCGGCCGCGGCGTTCCGGTGGCTGACGCCGGAGGACGCGTTTCCCGTTCGGTACGGGACCTCCGGGCCGTCCGCGCACCTCGACCTTTCGGGCGAGCGCGGGCACGCGGTCGTGAGCGCGATGGCCGATCAGCTGGGGCTCACGGTGACCAAGGTCGAGCCGTTCGGGCTCGAGGGCTCCGGGGGATCGTCGCCGCTGCGGATGACGCTCGAGGACGGCACCAGGGTGTTCGGCAAGATCTACTCGACCGGGCACGTTCGGTCGGACCGGTGGTACCGGATCGGACGAACGCTGCTGTACGGGCGGCTGGAGGACGAGACGCCGATCGGGTCCGTCCGTCGCCTGGCGACCTCAGAGGACTACGCGCTGCGCTTCCTGCAGGACCAGGGCGTGCCGGTGGCGAAGCCGTACGGCGTCGTCGAGCTCACGCCGAACGCCGAATACATGATCGTCATGGAGTTCTTCGAGGGGGCGAAGAACCTCGGCGACTCCGACATCAACGACCAGGTGATCGACGAGGGCGTCGCGCTGGTCCGGACGTTCTGGGACGCGGGTGTCGCGCACCGCGACGTGAAGCCGGCGAACCTCCTCGTGCGGGACGGCCATCTCCAACTGGTCGACGTCTCGGCGCTCGAGATCCGGCCGTCGCCATGGCGTCAGGCGGTCGACCTGGCGAACATGCTCCTCACGCTGGCCCTGCGGACTGATGCCGACCGCGTCTACGAGCGGGCGACGCGGGTGTTCACGCCGGACGACGTGGCGGAAGGGCTCGCCGCGTCGCAGGGTCCGACGATCCCGAGCGAGCTGGCCCGGCGGATGAAGGAGGACGGCCGGCCGCTGCTGGAGCGGTTCCGCGAGCTCGCTCCGTCCCGGCCGGCGGTGTCCGTCCAGCGGTGGAGCGCTCGGCGGCTCGTGTTCATCGGCCTGGCGCTGGTGGGCACGGTCGCGCTCGTGACCCTGTTCGTCGAATCGCTCCGAGCCGGGCTGACGTAACCGGCTGCCCGTTCAGCGCAGCGCGCGAAGGCGGGGGAAGGCGCCCTTCGGCGGGATTGCCGCCGCGATGACCATCCCGAGCCCGAGCCCGCCGATCAGGTCGTGGGGGAGGTGCGCCCCGACGTACATCCGCCCAAAGCAGGCCGTCGCGACGACTCCGGCCAGGAGCGGCGCCGCGGCCGGCGGCAGCTCGGGCGCGGCGGTCAGCGCCAACGTGGACGCCACCGCCGCGTGGCCCGACACCCAACCGAGGTCCCCCTCGATGCCCTCGCGGATCCGCACGGCGCCGAGCACCTGCTCCGGCCGCTCACGGCCGCCCATCGGCTTGACCGCCTTCGCGCCGAACCACGCGAGCGCCCCGCCGAGGAGCAGGCGCCCGGCAAGGCTCCTCCGACCCGCCACGAACGCCACCGCGGCGGCCACCGGCGCAGCCACGAGCGTTCCGGCCTGCATGACCGCCCGGACGGGGGCGCGCAGGGAGTCGGGGGCCTCGTTCGCCCGTCGGAACACCGCCTCCTCCCAAGCGGCGATGCCCGGCTTGCGGACCTCGACCCACGACCCGGCGATCAGCCCGAGCCCGAGCGCCGCCTGCGCCGCCCGCCGTCCCGGCATCGCCGTCAGCCCTCCGGCGGCCGGACCGCGGCGGCCGCGGCCTCCGCCCCGCCGGGTGCGTCCCGCTCCGTTCCGCTCCCGGCCGCCGCCTCGTCCGCCTCGCGCTGAGCCACCGCCGGCTGGATCCTGGGGATCCGCCCGCCGAAGAACAGCGCCAACAGCGCGAACAGCGCGAGCACGCCGAGCGACGCCCGCAGCCCGTCGATCCGGGACTTCGAGTACTGCTCCACGATGGGCGCGGCCTCGTCGGGCGGTACGCCCGCCTGCTCGAGGGCCTGCTCGAGGTCCTTGTCCGACACGAACGGCACCCCGGCGGCGAGCTCGACGGAGGCCTGCTTCGCGAGCTCGTCCTCGACCTGGGCGCTGTTGTCGAGCCCGGTGAGGAACGACGCGGTCAGCGCGGAGATCAGCACGGCGCCGGCCACCGCCGTCCCGATCGAGGCGCCGAGGTTGGTGAAGGTGTTCTGGAGCCCGCCGACCTCGCCGCTCTGCTCGTCCGGCACCGCCCCCACGGTCACGCTCCCGAGCTGCGACGCGAGCGCGCCCACGCCGAGCCCCGCGAGCAGCATGGGCCACGTCACGATCTCCGCCCCCGCCCCGGCGTCGAGCGCCAGGATCATCACGACGATCCCTGCGAACAGCGCGAGGAACCCGCACCGCACGACGAACCGGGGCGACGCGTTCGGCCACAGCTTCGGGATGCCCACGGCCGCCAGCAGCAGCGTGATCGACAGCGGCAGCAGCCGGACGCCGGTGGCGATGGCCGAGAGCCCCAGTGCGACCGAGAGGAACAGCGGCACGGCGAAGAACAGCCCGGCCTGCAGCAGGTACTGGAACAGGAACGCCGTGAGCCCGCCGCGGAGCTGCGAGATCTTCAGCATGGCCGGGTCGATGAGCGCGGCCTGCCCGCGAGCGAGACGGTGCCGCTCCCAGGTGAGGAACAGCCGTACGACGCACAGGCCGCCGATGATCAGCCAGATGACGATCGAGAGGCCCGCCAGCGTCGGCGCGTCCTGCTTGGGGGAGATGAGCCCCCACGTGCCCGACCGAAGGACCCCGAACACGATCAGCCCCAGCCCGATCGCGGAGAGCAGGGTCCCCATCAGGTCGAGCTTGACCCCGGGCTCGGCCGGGGTGTCGGCCATCCGCCTCGTCATGGCGAGGATCACGATCACCACGAGCACCTCGCCGGCGAACACGTACCGCCACGACGCGTAGGTGGTGAACAGGCCGCCGATCAGCGGCCCTGCGGCCACGGCGATGGCCCCCGCGGAGGCGACCAGCCCGTACGCGCGGGGGCGTTCGGAACGGCCGAAGTTCGATGCGACGAGGGCGACGATGGCCGGCATGATCAGCGCTGCGCCGACCCCCTCGAGGAACGACCACCCGATCAGCAGGACGGTCAGGCTGGGGGCGATCGCCGTGGTGAACGACCCGCAGCCGTAGATCACGCAGCCGATCGCGAGTGCCCGCTTGCGGCCGATGATCTGCCCGATCTTGCCGCCGGTGATCATCAGCGTCGCCATCACGAGGGTGTAGGCCGTGATGGCCGTCTGGATGCCCGTGACCGTCGTCCCGACGTCCTTTGCGACGGTCGCGATGGAGACGTTCATGACCGAGCTGTCGAGGGTCATGAGGAATTGACCCGCCGCGAGCGTCAGCAGGACGGTGCCGGCCGCCTTGGCGGGGGCGTCCGCGCCGTCGGTCAGCGCCGTGGTCGACCCGGACACGTTCCCCCCTTGGACGTCGTCCGGCGCCGAAGGACCCCGAGCCCGCCGGCCCGGGGCCCCCGGTCGCACGTCCGCATCAGATCCCGAGGATCTGCTTCTTCTTCGCCGCGAACTCCTCCTCCGTGAGGAGGCCCTGATCCCGCAGCGAGGCCAGCTTGCGGATCTCGCTGGCCTCGTCGTCGACGCCCGGCTCCGCCGCCGCCGGTTCGGGCGCGTACTGCTGGGGCGGTGGCTGGGCGTACTGCTGCTGCTCGGGCGGCGGTTGCTCGTAGGCCTGCTGCTGCTGCTGGTCGTCGTACGCAGCCTGGTCCTTCTCCTCGAACTTCCGGGCCTGCCGGCGGGCCACCCGGCCCGACACGGCGGTCGCCGTCCCGGCGACGACCGCGGTGCGAGCGACGCCGCGGACGAGGCCCGGGCCCCTCCTGCGCATCATCATGAGACGGACTCCTCCTCCTGATTGGCCTCCGCCGCCCAGTCGATCGCGGCCTGCAGCACCTCGTGCGGGATGCGGTCGTGGTCGAGCAGCTCGCCGTCGGCTTCGCGGACCGCGTCGGCGAACTTCGTCGCCCACACGTTCTCCCACACGAGCATGGCGGCGGAGGTGTTGGGCTCGAGCTCCTCGCCGATCGCGTGGAGATCCTCCTCGCTGATGAGGTCCGCGCCGCCCTCGCCGACGCCGTCGAAGGCACGCGCCTCGTCGTCGTCGAGGTCGGTCAGCTCGAATCCCAGCACGTTGCCGTCGGCGTCCTTCGTCACGAACGCGAGGTCCATGATCCGGATGGTTCCCGCCTCCACCAGGTCGGCCAGCGCAGGCGCGATCTTCCCGGTGAACTTGTTGCCCGGGAACGCCACAACGACGTACTCCACTGGTCCCAACGTCATCGAATCTCCTCCCTTCCCGTTGCCTCTTCGAAAGCGGCCGGCCTAGCCGATCGGCATCATGGCTCGGCGCTTCATCTCCTCGTACTCCTCCGCCGTGATGGCACCGTCGTCGCGGAGCTTCGCGAGCTTGGCGACCTCGTCGGCGGCCGAGTAGCCCTCGATGCGCTGCTGGATCTGCTGCGCCTGCTCCATCTCCTGCTTGTCCTGCGCCGTCATCTTCGGGCGGGCGATCATGTAGATCAACAGGCCCAGGAACGGCACGAGCACGATCAGGATGACCCATCCGGCCTTCGCCCCGCCGTGGATGTCGGTACGGTGGAAGATGTCGGCGAAGACCGTGATGAAGATCCAGATGAACATGAACCAGAAGAAGAACACCACCATGGTCCACAGGAAGTTGCCGAACGTGTAGTCGGCCAGCATGTGCGATTCCCCCTTTCCGTCGTCGATTCTGCCGTCGTCGCGGCACCGCCGCGAGCGCCTTCATGTCACCGCGCCCCCTCGATCCGGCGCTGCCGGCGCCCGCCTGCCGTTCGGTACCGGCGGACCGGCCCGCAACCTCGACATCATCCCGCCCTCCGTCCGCCGTCGCCATTCAGCGCCATCCGGCGGAATCGACCCAGCGACTCCTGCAGGTCGGCCAGGCGGGCGCTGACCACCGCTCCGGCCTCGGCCGAGTCGGGCATCTGCACGCGCATGTGGATGCCCTCGCGAACCGAGCCGAGGCTCGTCGCGAGGTCGCTCGTGGCGTCCTGCGCGCGCTCCGACGGCGCCCCGACCTGGAGCCCGGCCACGCCGACGGCCACGTCGTCCACCATCCACTCGGCGTCGCCGAGGCGGTCGACCGCCTCGGGCGACAGCGCCCGTGTCGTGCCAAGCGACGAGGCCAGCCGGTCGTGGAGCGCGACGCTCCTGGTGTACAGCTCGGTCGCCCGGGAGCGCCAGCCGCGCGCCGCCTGCTTGCGCAGGCGGCGGCGGTTGACCACCAGGATCGCGATCGCCGCCACGGCGAACGCGATCGCCACCCCGACCCACCAGCCGGCCAGCCCGACGGCGCCGAACACGACGCCCGCCGTCCCGTCCGGCCGTGACCACGCGGCGCGGTTGGTCCCGCCCGGCAGGCGGAACGGCCGGCCGCGACCCGCAACACCACGTGGGTCGGACACGGACCGAGCATTGGGCCCCTGACGTGCGCAGTCGTCACCCAAGGTGGGTGAATCGGGCGGGTGATTCACCCACCTGGCGTGATGCCCCGGCTCGGGGACGCGCGGAAGACTCGCCCCGACGGAACCCGGGGTGGCGAGAAAGGAGCTCGGGATGGCGGAGCGTAGGGAGCCGACCGGCTGGGTCGGGTGGGCGATGTTCGCCTGCGTCCTGATGATCCTCGTCGGTGGCTTCAACATCATCTACGGGCTGGTCGGCATCTTCGACGACAAGCACCTGGCGACCACCGGACGCAGCATTCTGGTGTTCGACATCTCGGGGTGGGGCTGGATCCTGCTGATCACCGGGCTCATCCAGGTGTTCGCCGCGCTCGCGGTGTTCAACGGGAAGCTGTGGGGCCGGCTCGTCGGCATGCTCATGGCCGGCCTGAACGCGTGGTCCCACCTCACCGTCCTCGATGCCCAGCCGGTGTGGTCGGCCGTGATCATCGCGGTCGACGTCCTCGTGATCTACGCGCTGTCGGTCCACGGCCGGGAGATGGCCACGATCGAGTGACCGCCCGCCGGACGAACGGCCCGAGCAGGCGGACGAGAACCTGCCCGCACGATACGAAAGGAACACGACATGGCCGATGAAATGGGCGACACGCCGGTTCTCGACCTCCTCGGGGTGATGACCGCGGCCTCGCTGGAGGCGACCAGCCTCGACGCCGAGACGCTGATGCTCGTACGGATCGCGGCCCTGGTGGCCGTGGACGCGCCGGAGTTCTCGTACCTGGCGAACCTCGGCGTCGCCGGGGAGCTCGACATCGACCCGGACCGCGTCCGCGGCGTGCTGACGGCCGTCGCGCCGATCGTCGGCACGGCGCGCGTAGCGTCCGCGACCGGGAAGATCGTCCGCGCTCTGGCCCTCGCAATCGAGACCGCCGAGCTCGAGATGGAGCTCGAGGACGAGGACAGTGAGGGGGAGGACGAGGAAGTCTCCTAGCACCTGCGTGGGAGGGCACGAGGGCGCGGCCGCTTCGCGGCCGCGCCCTCACTGTGCCTCAGATCAGCCCGAGCTCCCGCCCGCGCTCGACGGCGGCCCGGCGCGAGGGCGCGCGGAGCTTCTGGTAGATGTGCCGCGTGTGCGTCTTGATCGTGTTGATCGAGACGAACAGCCGCGCGGCCACCTCCCCCAGCGACAGGTCGGTGGCGAGCAGCCGGAGCACGGCGATCTCGGATGCCGTGAGCGCGTCCGGGAGGTCCTGGCGCGGGGCCCGTGAGCGCGTGCGCGCGTCGAGGGCGGCGAACTCCTCGCGGAGCACCCCCGTGTCCGAGCACGCGTTCAGGCTGGCATGGGCGTCGCGCAGGTGCGCCTGGCACCCGGCCGCGTCCCCCCACGACAGCCGCAGGCGCGCGGCGAGCAGCGAAGCGAGGGCTGGCACCATCGAGCGGCCGTACGCCGACGCCAGGCGGTTCGCCTCGGCGAGCTCGAGCTCGGCGCGTTCCCGTTCGCCCCGACGCGCCAGCGCGGCCGCGGACAGGACGAACAGGGGCGCGAGGATCGGGTAGTCCACGATGTCGTGCACGTCGAGCAGCTGGCGTGCCTCGAGCGCCAGCGCGTCCGCCTCTGCCGGGTCGCCCACGTCGTGCTCGATGAGCGAGAGGTACGCGATCGCCATGATCTGCGCCCCCGGCCGGGGCGCTGTGGAGGCCTCGGCTCGGGCCCGCTCGAGCTGGTGGCGGGCCTCCGCCCGCTGCCCGTCGAGGTAGAGGTTCAGCCCGAACGCGACCTCGACCGCGCTCCGCCACGCGGACCCGAGGGGTTCGAGCTCGAGCGCCCCCCGGGCTGCGCGCAGGGATGCGGCCAGGCTGTGCACGGGGTGCGAGAGGACGACCTGCCGGATGGCCTCGACCGAGGAGAAACCGTCGGCGAGCGGCGACGCCGCCGGCGGCACGCGCTCGGGGATGCGGGAGAGCCAGACCTTGGCCGCGTCGAACTCCCCGGCGTACGTCAGGAGGTAGGCGGCGATCGCGCACAGGTGCGGATCCGACCGCACGACCTCCCAGGGCAGCCCGTCCAGCCAGGACCACACGGTCGCCCGGTGGCCGCTGCGGGCCCAGACGACCCAGTTCGACTTGATGAGCTCGACGGTGAGCGCGTCGTCGCCGGCCTCGGCCGCGTGCCGGACGGCCTCGATCGCCGTGCCGTTCGCCTGGTGCCACCCGCTGGCCCGCCGGTGCAGCTCGGGGAGCTCCGGCCCCATGACCCGGGCCGCCTCCGAGCGCAGCATGTCGCGGAACAGCAGGTGATAGCGGTACCACGCCGCGTCCTCGTCGAGCGGGACGATGAACAGGTTCGACCGTTCGAGGTCGGCGAGCATGAGCGCGGCGCCGTCCCCTCCGGTCACCGCGTCGCACAGTCCGGGCGACATGCGGTCGAGGACGGACGTCCGGAGCAGGAACTCGCGGACGGGCTCGGGCTGCCGGTGGAGGACCTCGTCCCGGAGGAAGTCCGCCACGGGCCGGAGCGTCCCCCGGAACCGGTCCGGCGTGCGCGCGGGGTCGTCCGAGAGGAACAGGCCGGCGAGGTACACGCCGGCGGCCCACCCCTCGGTGGCCTCCACGAGGCCCTCGAGCTCGCCGTCGGGCACCGCGAGCTCCATGTGCCCGCCGAGCAGCGCGCGGGCTTCGTCCTGCGAGAAGCGGAGGTCATTCGCGCCGAGCTCGGTCAGATCGCCATGCGCGCGAAGCCTGCCGAGCGGCAGCGGGGGCACCGACCGGGTGGCCACCGCGATGTGCAGCGGCCCCGCCAGGTTCTCCAGCAGATACGTCATCCAGTGCTGGGTCTCCGGCTCCTGTACCGCGTCGAACTCGTCCAGCACGAGGACGACCCGCTGGGGGAGCTGCTCGACGTCGTTCAGCAGCGCCGGCATCGCGAGGCCGACGGGGTCGTCCCCGAACCCGCCGAGCCGCCGCCGCGCCGCCCGCCCGATCGCCGGGTCGATCGAGCGCAGCGCCTCGATGACGTACCAGAGGAACGTCGTCGCGTCCTTCGAGTCCTCGGCGAGCGTCACCCAGGCGAAGGGCGTCCCAGGGGCGTCGATCCCGGCCCATTGCGCGAGCAGCGTCGTCTTCCCGAACCCGCCCGGCGCCGACACCACCGTCAGCGGGCGGCTCGCACCCTCACGGAGTCGATCGACGAGCCGGGGCCGGGCCACCCACGGGACCCGGGCCACGGGCGGGCGCAGCCGCGAATGGACGAGCAGGGGCCCGCCGGGGGACGAGAGATCTGGACGCCGCGTCTCCATGGATTGGCTGGCAACGGCTGCGGGCTGCGCCGAGCCCGAAGAGCCTACCGCAGCGAACGAAGGGGTCCGGCCCTCGCCGACGCTCTGACCTGTAGGTTTGAGTCAGAAATGTCCCGAGGCTACCGGGTCTTGCTCTTCTTCTTGGCCGGCTGCTGGCGCGGGCGGCCGCGGACGGCGCCCCAGATCGCGAGCACGACGATCGCCCCGATGATCGAGCCGATGATGCCGCTCGGCCGGAACTTCAGGCCGTCGCCCGCGATGAGGCTCGCGATGAGCCCGCCGACGAACGACCCGACGATGCCGGCGATGAACGCCTCCGCCCAGTTGGTCTCACGGCCGAGGATGAGCTGGGCAACCCAGCCCACGGCCATGCCGAACACGACGATGAACAGGATCAGATACACCTCGAAACCCTCCGATCAGCGCACATTCGAACCGTCCTGGAGCATCCGACCACCTACGACGGCTGCAGGTTGTTCGGGAGCTGGGCGATGCAGTCGGCCAACGCACCCGACAGGGAGTTCCAGCTGTCGCTCTCGTCGCCGCTGCTGTTCGTGGCGAACTGCGCGGCCTGCTCCTTCATGGCGTTGAGGTCGGGGACGAGCTTCGTCGTGTTCCCCGCCGCCTTGTCGGCGGCCAGGGTCGCCGTCTGCTGGTTGATCGTGGCGGCGCCCGTGGCCATGCTCGGGACGAGCTGCACGGCCTTCGCCGAGTAACTCGCCGCCTGACCGATCGCGTTCGTCTGGTCGGTCGTGGTGGCCGCGGTGGCGATCGAGCAGTTCGCCGTGCCCCACAGCTTGGCGTTCTGCTCCGCCTCGCGGTTGGCCTGCTTCGACGAGCACGCGGCCGAGACCATCAGCACCAGGCCGACGCCGAGGGCGAGCGCAGCGCGGGCGCGGTGCCCCGAGGCGGGCGGGCGCGCTCCGGCGGGCCGTCCGGGCCGATCCGTCGTTCCCTTCGTCGAGATCACGCTCGTCCTCCCTAGCTCCACCGTCCGGGCGCGCCGATCGTACCCTCCCGGGACGACCCTGCCGGGCCGTTCCGCGACATGCGTCACCTGCGGGTCGAATCACCAGGGGTGATCCCGGCCCGCGCGGCCGGCGAGCCGCCCGTCAGTCGGCCGCCTGCGGCTCGTCCGCCGAGTCGTCGCCATCCTCCCCGTCGTCGGCCGAGCGCTC
>DATLUW010000505.1:0-2281 GCA_035577825.1 Actinomycetota bacterium
CGCGACGAGCTTGACCCATTTGTGCTCGCCGGCCGCCATCAGCGAGAGCGCCGAGAGCGGCTCGCCCTGCGACCCGGTCGAGATCACCACCACCGTGCGGGGATCGTGGTCCTTGAGGTCCTCGATCGGGATGACGTTCGACTCGGGGACGTCGAGATAGCCGAGCCGGCGCGCCGCCGCGACGGTCTGGTGCATCGAACGCCCCAGGAACGCGACCACCCGGTGGTCGGCGAACGCGGCGTCGGCCGCCTGCTGGATGCGGTGGATGTGGCTCGCGAAGCACGACAGGACCACGAGGCGCGGCGCGCGGGCGACCAGCTCGCGGAGCACGGGCCCGACAGTTCGTTCGCTCTGCACGTAGCCGGTGTCCTCGGCGTTCGTCGAGTCGGCGAGCAGGAGGTGGACGCCGCGGCGGCCCTCCTCGGCCAGCGCGCGGAGGTCGGTCGGGCGGTCGTCGAGCGGCGTCTGGTCGAGCTTGAAGTCGCCGGTGTGGAGCACCGTGCCGAACGGGGTGTCGACCGCCACCGCGACGCCGTCCGGGATCGAGTGCGTCACCCGCAAGAACCGCATCCGGAACGGCCCGGCCTGCGCCTCCTCCCCCGGCGTGATGAGCCGGAACTCCGCCCGGTCCCGGACCTCGTGCTCGGCGAGCTTCCCCTCGAGCAGCTCGAGCGTGACCGCCGTCCCGTACACCACCGCCGGCATCTCGCGCAGCAGGTACGGCAGCGCCCCGATGTGGTCCTCGTGACCGTGCGTGAGGACGATCGCCTCCAGCCGATCCGGCCGCCGCCGGAGGAACTCGAAGTCCGGCAGCACCAGGTCGACGCCGGGCATTCCCTCGTGGGGGAACGACAGCCCGCAGTCGATGGCCAGCACGCGGCCTTCCATCTCGAGGCAGGCGATGTTCCGGCCGATCTCGCCGACCCCGCCGAGGAACGCGATGCGGCAGCCGTCGAACGGCGCCGCGGGGGCGACGTCCTCCGGGTGCTCGCCGGGGTCCTGGCCGTCAGAGGAGACCGGCGTCCTCCATCACTCGGCGGATCCGGTCCCGTTCGTCCGCGGAGGCCGGCAGCAGCGGCAGCCGGGGGTCGCCTGCGGGGAGGCCGAGCATGTCCAGCGCGGCCTTCAGCGGGATTGGGTTCGAGGTGATGAACAGCGTCGCGAACACCGGCGAGAGCTCGTCGTGGATCTTGCGGGCGCTCGGCACGTCGCCCTCGAAGATCATCTGCAGCATCTGGGCGAGCCGGTCGCCCACGAGGTGCGACGCGACCGACACGACGCCGGCGCCGCCGAGGCAGGCCACGGCGAACGCCGCCCAGTCGTCGCCCGAGTACACGTCGAACCCCGCCGGCGCCTCCCGGATCAGCCGGGAGATCCCATCGAGGTCACCGGTCGAGTCCTTCACGCCCACGATGTTCGGAACGGCGGCGAGCGCGAGCATCGTGTCGTGCTCGATCCTGGTCGCCGTCCGGCTGGGGATGTTGTACGGGACGATCGGCAGGTCGGTGGACTCCGCGACCGCCGTGAAGTGGGCGATGAGGCCCCGCTGGGGCGGCCGGTTGTAGTACGGCGTCACCAGCAGCAGGCCGTCGACCCCGCACTCGGCGGCCTCGGCGGAGAGCTCGATCGTCTCGGCGGTGTCGTTGGTCCCGGTGCCGGCGACGACCTGGCCATTGCCCTTCCCGACGTCCACCACCGCCCGGAACAGGTCGAGCTTCTCCCGGTGCGTGAGCGTCGGCGACTCGCCGGTCGAACCGGCGGCCACGATCGCGTCCGTCCCGTGCTCGAACAGGTGCCCGGCGAGCGTCTGCGCCCCGTCGAGGTCGAGCGATCCGTCTTCAGCGAACGGCGTCGCCATGGCGGTGAGCACCGCCCCGAACCTGCCGGCCATGCGCTCCTCCTTCCGCTCGCGGTGCGGGCGAGCCGCTGTCACACTAGCCCCACGAGCCACATGTTGCACGCGAGCACCGCGTGGGTACCGAGGCTCCCGTGCCCGCCGAGCCCCGTGGGGCTCGCGGGGCCCGGGGGGATCCCGGGGCTCGCGAGCCACGACTGGCACCCGTGCCCGTCATCGGGTCGGTGCTGCGAACCCGGTTGCGGCCGTGGCTATCCTAGTCGCCGTGCCGCGCATCTACACCGGGACCGGCGACGACGGGACGACGGGGCTGCTGTACGGCGGCCGGATCTCGAAGGCCGACCCCGCCACCGAGGCCTACGGCGCGGTCGACGAAGCGGTCGCGGCCATCGGCGTGACCCGTTCGCTCACCGAGAACGTGACGCT
>DATLUW010000506.1:0-18718 GCA_035577825.1 Actinomycetota bacterium
AACCCGTCGAACTTCAGTGTCTGGCCGCTCGCCCGCAGCAGGTACGCCGGGGCCTCGGTCGCCGTCGCGGTGATGTCGACCGAGACCTGGTCGAACAGCGCCTGGGCCATCTGCGAGGCCACGGTCCGCTGCCAGATGAGCCGGTACAGCCGGGCCTGGTCGCGGTCGACGAGCGGTTCGACCTCGTCGGGGAGCCGCTTGGCCGACGTCGGCCGGATCGCCTCGTGCGCTTCCTGCGCGCCGCGCTGCTTCTTCTTGTACCGGCGCGGCTCGGCGAGCGCGTACTCCGAGCCGAACTGCCCGCGCACCACGTCGGCCAGCTCGGCGAGCGCGGTGTCCGCGATGTTCACGGAGTCGGTTCGCATGTAGGTGATGAGGCCGGTCTGGCCCTCGCCGGGGAGCTCGACGCCCTCGTACAGCTGCTGGGCGATCCGCATGGTCTTGCGGCTGGAGAACCCGAGCTTCCGCGCGGCCTCCTGCTGCAGCGTCGAGGTCGTGAACGGCGCGGCCGGGTTGCGCTTGATCTCCTTCTGGCGAACCTCCTGCACGCGGTAGTCCGCGCGCTCGAGGTTCGCGACGTGCGCGGCGCCGTCCTGCTCGTTCGCGAGGACGAGTCCCGGCTTGTCCGGCGAGGTCGCCAGCTTGTCGTCACCGATCTGGATCAGCCGCGCCAGGAACCCGGAGGTGTCCTCGGAGTCGGCGGCGAGGTCGGTGGACAGCCGCGCGTCGATCGACCAGTACTCGACCGGGACGAACGCCCGGATCTCGCGCTCCCGGTCGACGATCAGGCGGAGCGCGACCGACTGCACGCGGCCGGCCGACAGCCCGGGCCGCACCTTCTTCCACAGGATCGGCGACAGGCGGTAGCCCACGAGCCGGTCGAGCACCCGGCGGGCCTGCTGCGCGTCGACGAGCTGCATGTCGACCGTGCGAGGGTGTTCGAACGCCTCGAGGATCGCGTCCTTCGTGATCTCGGTAAACGTGACCCGCGACGTGGTCGCGGCGTCGAGGCCGAGGATCTCCGCCACGTGGTACGCGATGGCCTCGCCCTCGCGGTCGAAGTCGGTGGCGAGGATGACGTCGCCGGCCCGCTTGTGGGCAGCCTGAAGCGAGGCGACGGCCTTCTTCGACGCCTCGGGGATCACGTATTCGGGCTCGAACTCGCGCTCCGTGTCCACCCCGAGCTTGTTCTTGGGGAGGTCCCGGATGTGTCCGTAGGAGGCCCGAACCGTGAACTCCTGCCCGAGGTATCGCTCCAGCGTCTTCGCCTTGGTGGGGCTCTCGACGACGACGAGCTTCTTTGGCATGGAGATTTCGCGGTGTATTACACGCGGTCAGCGAGGGGTGTCAACAACGCTCTCGTCGGGCAGCTCGCCGACCGCTACCCTGGAACGGCCCTCCGGAAGCGGATATTCCCGTACCCGGACGGTACCCCCGGCGAACGGATCCGGCACACGATGACGCACTTCCTCACCGACGTGATCTCGAACTACGGCTACCTCGCCGTGTTCCTGTTGATGGCGCTGGGGTCCGCGTGCATCCCGATCCCGAGCGAGATCGTGATGCTGTTCGGCGGGGCGCTCGCGAGCGCGGGCTTCGCGGTGAACTTCCTCCACGACCCCTCCGCGCAGCTGTCGTTCTGGGGCATCGTCGTCGCCGGGCTCGCCGGGACGATGGCGGGCTCGTGGTTCGCCTGGGGGGTCGGCTACGTCGGCGGCCGGCCGCTCATCGACCGGTTCGGGCGGTACCTGCTGATCCGGCCGCACGAGGTCGACCGGGCGCACGCGTGGTTCGAGCACCGCGGCGAGTGGGCGGTGTTCGCGTTTCGAATGGTCCCGTTCGCGAGGGCGTTCATCTCGCTCCCGGCGGGCGTAGCGCGGATGTCGTTCTGGCGGTTCTCCGTGTTCACCCTCGCGGGGTCGATCCCGTGGACCGTCGGGCTGGCGTGGGCCGGCTACGCGCTCGGAGCCAACTGGCGGCACGTGGAGAAGTGGATCCGCCCGCTCTCGATCCTGTTCGCCGTGCTGTTCGTCGGGCTGCTGGCCTGGTGGATCGTCCGCCGCGTGCGTTCGCGGAAGACGGTCGGCGTCGAGCCCGCCAAGTCGGGCGCGGCCGGCGACGACCTGTCTGCGCCGGAGGTCCACACCCCGGCCGACCGCGAGGCCTGAGCGCCCACACCGGATCGTCCCTCCTGGTCCGGGGCGTGGTTGCTCCTCCCGGTTCTCGGGAACGAAACCCTATGCAGGCGTGAGCGGTTCCCCCTGGGGAGCGCTCCCGGGGGATCGATTCGGACCGGAGGTGCGCAGTGGCGCAGCAGGACACATCAACGACACCCGCGAAGGCGAACGGCCCGGAGGACGTCAGGTCGACCCCGCAGCTCGTGCGGGATATCGCCGGCGACACGTCGGCGCTGGTGCGCAAGGAGATCGAGCTCGCGCGGCACGAGGTCGTCGAGGCGCTCGTGGCCCGGGCGAAGGCCGTCGGCGCGCTCGGCGCGGCCGCGGTGATGGGGCTGTACACGCTGCTGTTCCTCGCGGTCGCCGGCGGGCTCGCGCTCGCGACCACGATGGCCGCCTGGGCGGCCTTCCTCATCGTCGCCGGGGCCTTCGCGGTGCTCGCGCTCGGCGCGGTGCTGTTCGCGAAGCTCCGCATGAAGACGCCCCCGATCGCCCCCGAGGAGACCGTTCGGACCGTGAAGGAGGACGTGGAATGGGCGAAGACGCAGCTGCGACGGTGACCGAGATCGAACAGACGCGGGACCGGCTCGAGGAGAGCCTGACCGAGCTGCAGGACCGGCTCCCCGCGCCGGCCGTGCTGGCGAAGCGCGCGGTGGGCATCGCGGCCACAGGCGGGGCGGCGACGACCATGACGCTGTTCGTCCTGCGCCGCCGGCGGAAGAAGAAGGCGGAGGCGAAGGCCGCCGAGGCGCCGGTGAACGCGGTCATCCAGGTGCTGCCGGACGAGTGGGCCTCGCGCATCCGCGAGGGCCTCGACGACGGGCGATGGCGGCCGTGGGCGGCCGGGGTCGCGGGGCTGTACGTGGTCTTCCGGCTCGCGGAGCTCCGCCAGCTCCGCCGGATGAACCGCACCCTGCTCGCCGCGCACTGACGCGCGCGGCGCCGGTCCGAAGGGCGTAACCCTCCCCCGCCGACGGGTGCGACGTTCGCCCGACGAATCAGGACCATCGGCCGGTGGCCGCGCCTCGGGGGCGGCCCGATATCGAGACCAGACCGACCATGCTGAAGAAGCTCCTGCTCTCGGGCGTCGTTGCCGCCCTGACCGTGTTCGCCCTGGCCGCGCCGTCCTTCGGCGGGTCGCGAGCGGCCACGTCCTCGGGGGGCGTGCTGCTCGTCGACGGCGACGGCGGGACGCCGATGTTCCAGCTCCCGGAGATGGCGGTCGGCTCGCCGGCCGTGCGGTGCATCACCGTGACGAACGCGGGAACCCGAACCGTGAACGCCAGGCTGTTCGCGCACGTCGACGGGCGGCTTCGCAACGCGCTCCAGGTGGAGGTCGCCCGCGGGGTCGCGGCGCCGACGAACCCGTTCCCGGGGTGCGCGGGGTTCGTCCCCGACCCCTCAATCCAGCAGGGCCTCGGGACGGGCGTCGTGTACCGTGGAACGGTGGCCGACCTCAGCGGGCGATTCGCGAAGGCCACGCCGGACCCGGGAGCCTGGGCGCCGGGGGTCACGAGGACCTACCGGTTCACGGTGACGCTCGCGTCGTTGCCCGACCGGAACCGGCTGGGAACCACGGTGGGCTTCGTCTGGAAGGCCCGCGGCAGCTGACTCCGGCCTTCGCTACAGGCCGATGTCCGGCGCGACCTGCTGCAGCCCTTCGATCCCGATCGCGATGAAGTCGTCGAGCGGGACGCCGATCGACTCCTCGACCGAGGTGACCTCCTCGCGGTTCACGCCCGGCGCGAACGCCCGCTCCTTGAGCTTCTTGCGCACGCTCGAGACCTTCATGCCGGTGGCCTTCTCCGGCCGCACCAGCGCGGCGGCCACCAGCAGGCCGGCCACCGCATCGGCGTGGACGACCGCCTTCGACATGAGGTCCGTGCGGTACTCCTCGTAGGCGTGCGCCAGCACCCCGTTCACGATCACCTCGTCGACATCGGCCTCCCGCAGCCACCCGGCCGCGAGGCGCGCGTGCTGCGAGGTGTCGTCCCCGCCGCCGGTCTGGTCCTGGTCGAGGTCGTGGAACAGGCCGGTGAGCGCCCAGGTCTCCGCGTCCTCGCCGGGGAACCACCCGGCCAGGGCCCGCATCACGCCCTCGACCGACACGAGGTGCCGGTACGTGGTGTCCTTCTCGGTCTTCTCCCGGGCGAGCGCCCGCGCCTCGGCCAGCTCCATGTCGGGACTCCCGTTCCGCCGTCGTGTCGCCGGAGCATACCGGCCGTCCTCTCGAGGGCGGGAAGGGTGCAGCGTCAGGATCGGGCCGGGACACGCTCCGCCCGCAGCAGCTCCTCGACGAGCCGGGCGGCGAGGTCGCCGGCGCCCTCGGCCCCGATGACGGCAGCCATCCGTTGCGCGGCCTCGCGGTAGGACGGGTCGTCCAGCACCGAGCGGACCGCCTCGGCGATCGCGGGCGGATCCGCATCGGGCGGAACGGACACCCCGACGCCGCACGCCTCCACGCGCTCCGCGTTCAGCGGCTGCTCGCGGCCCTGGGGGATGCACACGAGCGGCACCCCGAACGCCAGCGCCGTCGTCACCGTGGTGAGGCCGCCATGGCACACGACCGCCGCCGTGCCCGGCAGGACGTCGGCGTGGGGGACGTAGTCGACGACCTCGACGTTCGCGGGCGCATGCACGTCCTCGGCCCGCAGGGCGCCGCCTAGGCTCAGCAGGCCTCGGACGGGAAGACGACCGATCGCCTCGACGACGGGGGGCAGCGCTGCCTGCTGACCCTGGAGGGTCGTGCTGAAGCTGATCAACACCGTGTTCTCTTGCCGCGCGCCCGCCGGACGGGGGACCGGCGCTTCGTAGCCGAGGATCGGTCCGACGTACTCCACGTTGGCCGGCGGCCCGTCCCCCGGGACGTCGAGCCCCTCGGGCGTCAGGGCGAGGACCCGATCGACCCTTCCGAGAGTCTCACGGAGTGAGGACGCGTCCACCGGCTCGAGGCCCAGTGCGGCACGCGGGCCGACGACGTCGGTCACCCGGTGCCCCCAGTCCTCGGCGAACGGCCGGTACAGGACGTGCACCAGCGCGGTCGTGGGGACCGCGGCGTGCTCGGCGGCGGCGAGGGCCGCTCCCATGAGGCAGTCCACCACCACCACGTCGGGCCGCGCCGCCGCGACCTCGGCCAGCACGTCGTCGATCACCGGACGGCCGTTGAGGACCACCATCAGGCGCTCCCAGTCGTCTTCGTGGCGAAGCCCCTCGGGCCACGGCGGCACCGTTCGGTAGGGCACCAGCGGGAGCCCGGAGCGCGCTGCCGCATCGGAGATCGAGGACGGGCCGAGCACACGAACGCGATGGCCGGCCCGCGAGAGCCGCTCCCCCAGCGCGAGGGCCGGCGGCACGTTCCCCCCGCCGTCCCACGTCACGATCAGGACGCCGCCCCGGGCGTTCATTCGCCGGCCTCCGTTCCGCCGGACACGCCCGGGCCGTCCGCGGGCGGGATGTTCTGGTTCACGCGGAAGAGATTGCCGGGATCGAACCGTCCCTTCAGCCGCCGCAGGCGGTCGAACTTCCCCTCGCCGTAGGCGGCCCGGACGCGGGCGCCGCCCTCGTCGCCGAGGAAGTTCACGTACACGCCACCGGTCGAGAACGGAGCCAGGGTGTCCGCGAGCTCGGAGTTCGCGGAGATGTTGGCGTCGTCCTCGTCCGCGCCGGGCCAGGTCGACACCAGGTTGAAGGCGTACGCGGCCCGCCGGTTGCTGAACGCGGTGTCGTCCTCCCCCACGCGGGCGACCGCGCCGCCCATCTGATGGAGATGGATCTGCGACAGCGGCGACGGCAGGCGGGCCCCGTACTCGAGCACCGCGTCGATCAGCCCGTCCGCGAGGCCGGACGCGTAGCCGGACCGGAAGTAGTTGCGGAGGCCGGCGGGCGCGCCCTCGTCGCCCAGCGTCTGTAGGACCGGATACGGCATCGGTCCAAACAGGTCGACCGCCGGGCCGAGACGACGGATCGGTTCCAGCACGGCCTCGCCCGAGGCCGGGTCACCGCACCAACAGCCCATGACGGCGACCACCTTCCGGCCCACGAGCTCCGCCGGAACGAACGGCGCCGGCGGCGCGGTCGCCACCGCGGCAAGGGTCGTGAACTCCTCGTCGAGTCCGTCGGCCCAATCGCGGTAGCCCCGCAGGATCTCGCCGC
Source organism: Actinomycetota bacterium (assembly GCA_035577825.1). Taxonomy (GTDB): domain Bacteria; phylum Actinomycetota; class UBA4738; order UBA4738; family JACQTL01; genus DATBHM01. The sequence continues at coordinate 6,330 of DATLUW010000506.1, forward strand.
CCCGTTCGATCGGGAACATCGCGAGGCCGCCGACCACGGTATCCACCGGGTGCAAGCGGAACTCGAAGCTCGTGACGATCCCGAAGTTGCCGCCGCCACCACGGAGCCCCCACAGCAGCTCGGGCTCGGAGGCGCTGCTCGTCCCCACGACGTCGCCATCGGCCGTGACGACCTCGGCCGCGACCAGGTTGTCGCACGACAACCCGTGCTTCCGCATCAGCCATCCGATCCCTCCCCCCAGGGTCAGCCCGGCGACCCCCGTGGTCGAGATCAGTCCGCCGGTGGTCGCGAGCCCATGCTCGGCGGTGGCGGCGTCGAGGTCGCGCCAGGTGGCTCCCGGCTGGACGTGCGCCGTCCGGCCGTCCGGATCGACCTCGACCGATCGCATCGGCGACAGGTCGATGACCAGGCCGCCTTCGCAGGTGCCCAGGCCCGGGACGCTGTGACCGCCGCCGCGAACCGCCACCGGCCCGTCCGACCGACGGGCGTGCAGCACGGCGGCGGCCACGTCCCCGGTGGACCGGCACCGCAGCACCGCCGCCGGACGTCGGTCGATCATGCCGTTCCACACCTTCCGGGCGTCCTCGTACCCGGCGTCACCGGGCTCGAGGACCGCGCCCCCGAACCCGGCCCCGAGGGCGTCGATCGTGTCCAAGTGGCAACCTCCTCGTCTGCGATCCGATCGCATCCTCAGCCCGAGGACGGGTCCACCGCTGTGCCGCCGCGTCACACCCGAGGGATCGTTCTCCCCATCACGTCGCGGGTCGGGCCAGCCGGTCGCTCCGCCGGTTCCGCCGCACCAGGGGGGGCCAGCCGCTCGACACCTCACGTCGCAGCGTGGCGGGGTCGACGAGGACATAGCGTCCCGCCTCCCGGCGAACCGATCCCGAGGCCACGAGCGCCCCGATCGCGCGGTTCACGTTCTCGCGGCTGACCCCGACCATCGACGCGAGGGTCGACTGGGAGATCCTCGGCGTGACGGCGGCCCCGTCCGGGCGCTCGGTGTTCGTCTCCGCGAGATCGAGGAGGCGGAGCACGAGGCGGTCGTGCAGCGACCGCCGGGCGAGCGCGGTGATGAGCTCGGTCTGCGACCGGGCGATCGACGCCAGCCCCTCGAGCGCGCGCGTGGTCACGTCCGGGTGTCGCTGGAGGAACGGCAGGAGGTGTTCGCGGTCGAGGAGCAGCACGGTCGACGGCTCCACCGCAACGAGCGCCATGACGCGGTTGCGCTCCGCGGAGAAGAAGCCGGGCTCGCCGATCACCATGCCGGGGCCGAAGAACGAGTGCACGATCTCGTCCCCGTCCTCGGTGACGATCGAATCCTTCACCTGCCCGGACGCCACGACGTAGAGGATGTCCGCGTGGTCGCCCACGTGGAAGACGTACTCGCCGCGGACGACCCGCCGGATCGACGACGACCGGGCGAGGGGCTCGAGCGCCGCCGGCGGCAGCCCCTCGAACAGGTAGGTGGAGAGCAGGATGGCGACTCGGTCCTCGACCGGATTCACGCGGCGATTATCGGTGAGGGATCGACCTGTTGAGGTCGCTGCCGCGGCCGCTCACCCCACGAAGTACGGGACGCTCGCCAGGATCACGCGCGGCTCGAACAGGAACAGCCGCTTCACGAACAGCGGCGTCTGGTTGTGCAGCAGCACGTGGCGCCACTTGCCGGTGACGATCTCCGGCATGACCACGGTCACCACCGTGTCCGGGCGGACGGTGTACCTCCGGACCTCGGCGAGCATCGGCGTCTGGAGGTCGCGGAACGGCGCCTCCACCACGTCGAGCGGGATCGTCATCTTCCGCGCTCCCCACTCCTCCTGGATCGGGGGCGCATCCTTCGGATCGAACGCGAAGTACACCGCCCGCGTTTCGCTCGCTGCGAGCGACCGCGCGTACGTCACCGCGCGGGCGACCGGGTCGTTCACGCCCGCGACGAACACCAGCGTCACGGTCCGCTGGGGCACGAGCGGCAGCTCGTCGACGCCGACCGGCAGCCCGCCCTCCATCTGGACCGGCACGTCGGTCACGACCACGTTCGGCTCGAGCAGGAGCCCCGCCTTCAACCGGATACGGTCGCGGTGCTCGAACAGGTAGCGGGCACCCCGCTCCTCCACCATCTCCGGGACGACGACCGAGACGAAGTCCCCCTCCCCGAGCTGCGTCTCCCGCACGATCGACCGCACCCGGTCGATGACCCGTCCGCCGTTGTGCTGCAGCACCTCGAGGTCCGGGCCCGATCCCCGGGACAGCCGCTGCCACTCCGCCGGGACGCCGTCGTCCGGGCCGTCCCGGGCGACGTGCACGGCGCGGACGCCTCGCGGGCGCACCGATCGCACCCACCCGAGCGCCTCGGCGACGGCCGGCGACGCGTCCGGCACCAGCAGCACCACGTGGTTGTCCACGGTGGCGCCCGGGTCGACCCGCCACCGGCGGACGTGCGCCCGGATCCATTCGTAGTGGCGGTGGACGTACAGCAGCCCGACCATCAGGACCGGGATCGCGACGACCACCAGCCAGGCGCCGTGCGTGAACTTGGTCGCGATGGTGATCACGAGCACCATGCCGGTGGCGGTCGCCCCGACGGCGTTCAACACGGGCCGAACCCACCACCGAGGGCCCGAGTCGAGGCCCTCGCGGTGGCGGCGCTTCCAGTGCCGCACCAGCCCGATCTGCGACAGGGTGAAGTCCGTGAAGACCCCGACCACGTAGAGCTGGATCAGCCGCTCGAGGTTCGCATCGAACGCCCAGATCAGCACGCACGCGGCGAGCGCCAGCACGATCACGCCGTTCGAGTACACGAGCCGGTCGCCCATGTTCGAGAATTGCCCGGGCACGTAGCGGTCGCGCGCAAGGATCGCGAGCAGTCGCGGGAAGGCCTGGTAGGAGGTGTTCGCGGCCAGCACCAGGATCGCGGTCGTGAAGATCTGCACGAACAGGAACGCCGGCCCCCCGCCGAAGATCGCGTGGGCGAGCTGCGCGACGACCGACCGGTGCTCGCTCACCGTCACGCCCGCCCGGCTCGCCAGGTACGAGATCCCGAGGAACATCACGACCGCGATCGCGCCCATCAGGAACAGCGTCTGGCGGGCGTTCCTGGACTGCGGGCGCTGGAATGCCGGCACCGCGGTGGCGATCGCCTCGACGCCGGTCAGCGCCGTCGAACCCGACGAGAACGCGTGCAGCAGGACGCCGAGGCCGACCGCGCCCTCCGCCAGGGCCAGGCCCGGGAGCGGCGGGACGGGCGCGGCCACCGGGCACGCCTGGAGGCATTGCCCCAGCCCGAGCAGGACCATCCCGACGATCGCCACGATGAACGCGTAGGTCGGAAAGGCGAAGAGCGCGCCCGACTCGCGGACGCCGCGCAGGTTCGCGATGGTGATGAGCGCGACCAGGCCGATCGAGATCGGCACCGCGTAGTCCAGCAGGTGCGGGGCGAACGAGACGATCGCCACGACGCCGGCGACCACCGACACCGCGACCGTCAGGACGTAGTCGACGAGCAGCGCGCTGGCGGCCACCAGCGACGGGTACTTGCCGAGGTTCTCCTTGCTGACGACGTACCCGCCGCCGCCGTTCGGGTAGGCCCGGCACGTCTGCGCGTAGGAGACGATGACGATGCCGAGCAGGATCGCGATGGCGATCGCGATCGGCATGACGTCGGTTCCGGCCGCGACGCTCGCCCCGAGCAGGACGAACAGGATCTGCTCGGTGGCGTAGGCGACCGACGACAGGGCGTCCGAGGAGAAGATCGGGAGCGCCAGGACCTTGGGCAGGCGCGTGTGCTCGACCTGTGAGCTGGGCCTGCTCCGCCCGACCAGCAACCGCTTGACGAGCGTGCCGAAGCCGGCCCGGTCCCCCACCCCTCCGACGGACATCTGAACGCGATCCTACCGGGGGCCGCGAATCGCGTGTGAGGGTCCGGGTTCGCCCGGTTCGGTGCGGTTCGTCCGGCGGCGGGCGGCGGGCGACGGCTCGCGCTCGGGCCCTTCAGTCCACGCGGTACGGAACGCTCGCCAGGATCACGCGTGGCTCGAACAGGAGCAGCCGCTTCACGAACAGCGGCGTCTGGTTGTGGAGCAGGAGGTGCCGCCACTTCCGGACGACGACCTCGGGCATCACGACCGTTGCGACCGAGTCCGCGCGGGCCGTGTACCGGCGCACCTCCTCGAGCATCGGTGGCCGGAGGTCGCGGAACGGCGCCTCCACCACGTCGAGCGGGATCCCGTACCCGGCCGCCCCCCAAGCCTCCTGCATGGCCGGGGCCTCCTTTGGATCGAACGCGAAGAACACCGCCCGCGTCTCCGACGCCCCCAGCGACTTCGCGTAGTTCACCGCGCGAGTCGTGGCGTCGTGCACCGCCGAGGCGAACACCAGCGCGACCGTCCGCTGCGGGATGAGCGGCAGCGCGTCGACGCCCACCGGGAGGCCGCCCTCGATCAGCACGGGGACGTCGGCGACCACCGTGCGCGGCTCCCGCAGCAGGGCGCCCTTGAGCCGCAGGAGGTCCCGGCGGCGGAACAGGTACGTGAGCCCCGGCCGGTCGATGAGCTCGGGGACGACGACCGTGACGAAGTCCTGTTCGCTCCGCCGGAGGTCGCCGACGAACCGCAGCAGGCGGTCGAGCCGGCTCCCCGCGCCCTCGGGGAGCAACTCGAGGTCCGGGCTCCCCGTCCGGGCGAACGCCGCCCAGGCCTGTCGGATGTCGGGCTGGGGTTCGCCCCGTGGGAAGTACACGACGTGGACGTCCTGCATCCGCCCGGCGCGCACCCACCCGAGCGACTCGGCGGTCGCCGCGCTGAGGTCGGGCACCAGCAGCACCACGTGGTTGACGAGCTCGGCCCCCACCGGCACGACCCGCTGCCGGAGCTGCCGCCCGACGGCCTGGTAGTGCGTGTGCACCGAGCGAAGCACCACCACCAGGATGGCCATCGCGGTCATCGCGATCCACGCGCCCTCCAGGAACTTCGTGAGGATCGTGACGACCAGCACCACCGCGGTCGCGATTGCCCCGACCGTATTGATGGCGATCGACACGCGCCACCCGCGCGCGGCCTCCGAGCCGCGGTTCCGTTCGCGGAGCCAGTGCCGCACCATGCCGATCTGCGACAGCGTGAACGCGGTGAACACGCCGACGATATACAGCTGGATCAGCTTGTCGAGGTTCGCGTCGAACGCCGCGATCAGCACGATCGCCGCGCCGGCCAGCAGGATGATCCCGTTCGAGTAGACCAGCCGGTCGCCCATGTTCCGAAACTGCCGCGGCACGAACGAGTCCTGCCCGAGGATCGCGAGCAGCCGCGGGAACCCCTGGAACGACGTGTTCGCGGCGAGGATCAGGATGCCGGTCGTGAAGATCTGCACGACGTAGAACCCGAGCCCCTTGTCGAACACGCCGCCGGCGATCTGCGCGACGATCGAGACCTTGCCGCCCTCGCTCGGGACCGCGCCGGTGTGCACGGCGAGGTACGAGATCCCGAGGAACATCGTGATGGCGAGCGCGCCCATGATCGCGAGCGTCAGCTGGGCGTTCCGCGCCTGGGGCCGCCGGAACGCCGGGATGGCGTTCGAGATGGCCTCGACGCCGGTGAGCGCGGTCGCGCCCGACGAGAACGCGTGCAGCAACGCGAACAGCGTGATCGGCGCCAGCGACTTGGCCAGGCTCGGGTCGGGCGTGACGGGGAGCGCCTTCGGGCACCCCGACACCACGCACTCCCCGATGCCGACGACCAGCATGATCATGATCGAGGCGATGAACGCGTACGTCGGGAACGCGAACAGCGCGCCCGACTCGCGGACGCCGCGCAGGTTGGCCACCGTGAGCAGGACGATGCCGACGATCGACAGCTCCACCGTGTACGGGCCGAGCGACGGGGCGAACGAGACGATCGCCACGATCCCCGCGACGACCGACACCGCCACGGTCATCACGTAGTCGACGAGCAGCGCCGCCGCGCCGGTGAGCGCCGGGAGGATCCCCAGGTTGTCCTTGGCGACGATGTACGCGCCGCCGCCCGACGGATAGCCCTTGCAGACCTGCAGGTAGGACGCCACGACGATCGCGAGCAGCAGCGCGATCGCGATCGAGATCGGCATGACCTTGCTGCGGGCGGAGGCGCTCGCGGCGAGCGCGACCAGCATGATCTGCTCGGTCGCGTAGGCCACCGACGACAGCGCGTCGGAGGAGAAGATCGGGAGCGCCAGCGTCTTCGGCAGGAGCGTGTGCTCCATGTGCCAGGACGGCTGACTCCGGCCGACCAGGATGGTCTTGAAGATCGCGGCTCGGGTTCGGCCGGGCTTTCGGATCGCCACGGGTCGCGATTGTACGGTCCGGCGAGCGGCGCCCGGCTCGTTGGGCGGACACGGCCCCCGCCGCGGAGGTACGCTCGGCGGCCATGAAGGTCCTGATCATGGGATGCGGCCGCGTCGGCGCTGAGCTCACGATCCAGCTCGCGAAGGCCGGCCACGAGGTGTCGATCATCGACAAGCGCCGGGAGGCGTTCGAACGGCTCCCTCCCGACTTCCAGGCGAAGACGTTCGTGGGGATCGGGTTCGACCGGGAGGACCTCGAAGAGGCCGGGATCAAGGAGGCCGACGCGTTCATCGCCGTGTCCTCCGGCGACAACTCGAACATCCTGTCGGCCCGGGTGGCGCGCGAGTACTACCACGTACCCCAGGTGATCGCCCGGATCTACGACCCGCGACGCGCCGAGATCTACGAGCGGCTGAACATCCCCACGGTCGCGAGCGTCCGGTGGGCGGCCAAGCAGGTCATGCTGATGCTGTTCCACACCCGCGAGGAGATCAAGGAGACCCTCGGCGGCGGGGACCTGTTCCGGATGAAGGTGTCGATCCCGGAGCACCTCGTCGGCAAGCCGGTCTCCGCGTTGAACGCCGACAAGCAGGTCATGGTGGTCGGCGTCGAGCGCGGCGGACAGGGATTCATCCCGGACGCCAAGAGCACGTTCCAGGACGGGGACTCGGTGCACGTGATCGTCCACCGCGACGCGCTCGACAAGCTCGACGAGCTGCTGACCCCGCTGGCGGAGGGATGAAAGCGGTGAAGGTGATCATCGCCGGCGGCGGGGCCGTCGGGCGGCATCTGGCCGCCGACCTCCGCGAGCGCAACCACGACATCACGCTCATCGAGCAGGAGCCCAGGGTCGCCGGCAAGATCGAGAACACCGCCGCCGGCGTGAACGTCGTCCTCGGCGACGCCTGCGAGCTGTGGGTGCTCGAGAAGGCCCGGATCTCCGAGGCCGACGTCGTGGTCGCGGCGACCGGCGACGACGAGGACAACCTGGTGATCTCCCTGCTGTCGAAGCAGGAGTTCGGCGTCCCCCGCGTCCTGGCCCGCGTGAACCACCCCAAGAACGAATGGATGTTCACCGACCAGTGGGGCGTCGACGACGCTGTGTCGCCGCCGCACATCCTCACGTCCCTCGTCGAGGAGGCCGTGTCGGTGGGCGACCTGGTTCGGCTGCTGCGGCTGCAGCGCGGCCAGATCGCGCTGATCGAGACCACGCTCCCGCCGGATTCGCCGAACGCGAACCACCCGCTCTACGAGCTCCGGCTGCCGCAGGACTCCGCGATCGTGGCGATCATCCGCGAGGGGCACGTGGTCATCCCGGTGCCGGAGACCGTGCTCGCGCCGGACGACGAGATCCTCGCGCTGGCTTCGCCCGAGGCGGAGCAGGAGTTCATCGAGGCCGTGGTCGGCAGCGCGCTCGACCACGCGCGGAGCCACTCCGTTTCGGCCTCGCACGACCACACGGTGGACGACGACGCCGGGGTGACCGACGTCGGCGCCGATCCGGCCGACTGAGCCCGGCTACCCCTCGCTCACGAGCGCGGCCGCCGCGGCCGCGACGACCTCCCGCACCTGCGGGTCGTCCGCGTCGCCGAACCGCCGCGACACCTCGCGATAGGCGTCGGTCGCGCCGGCGTCGCCCCGGCCGCGGAGCACGTTGCCCTTGCTGAGCAGCGAGGACGCCACGACGGCCTCCACCTGCGGCGAGTCCTCGTCCCCGAACCGCCGCACCACGTCGTCGTAGACCTCGAGCTGGCGTTCGTCCGCGTCGTCCGCGCCGCGGCGCTGCCAGATCGCCGCGGTGTCGTGGAGCGCGGCCGCGGCGAACGCCCGGGCCTGCGGGGAGGGCGATTCCGCGAACCGGCGCACGACCTCCTCGTGCGAGGCCATCGCCTCGTCCAGCGCACCGCGATGTCCCATGACGAAGCCGCGTGCGAACAGCACCTCGGCCACCGCGTCCGGCAGCCCGTCGAGGTCGACGCCGCGGCCTTCCAGTTCGTCGAGGGCGGCGAGCGCCCGGTCGATCCGCCCGAGCCGGGCCAGGACGCGCGCCTCGGTCGCGAGCGCCGCCGCGCCGAGCCGTCGGAGATCCCCGTTCTCATCGCCCGCGCCGCGGACCACCTCGTCGAACAGCGCCGCGGCGTCCTCCAGCCGGCCGGCGTTCATCAGCAGGATCGCCACGAACGAACGGGCCCGGCCGACCTGGAACCGGATCTGCGGGTCGGCTTCGTCGCCGAACAGCTCGACCAGGTCGTCAGACGCGGTCAGCGCGTCCGCGAGCCGCTCCTGCGCGGCGAGCGACTCCACGTTCGTCGCGAGCGAGGCCGCGGTCTCCCGGCGGTCGTCGTCAGCCATCGGCCGGGCCGTTCGTCCCCGCCGCGCCCGCCCCCGCCGCACCCGGCCCCGGGCCGGCCGTTCCGGGCGCGCCCGCCCCCGGATCGGACGAAATGCGGGCGGCCATCGAGTGGATGGCCTTGGTGAGATCGAGGATCTGGTTCGACAGGGTGAGCAGCTGTTCGTTCTGCTGCTCCTCCATCTGCACGAACTCCCACTCGTGGTCGGCGAGGACCTGCCTGCGTTCGTCGGCGCGGTTCTGGCTGATCATCACGAACGTGGACAGGAAGATCGCCTCGAGCGACACGATCATCGTGAGCAGCCCGTACGGGTAGTGCTCGACCCCGAGGCCGATCCACAGCGAGAACCAGACGACGTGGAGGTAGACGAACCACATCGACCCGGCAAAGATGGTGATCGCGTCGGCCACGCGGTTCTGCACGCTCTCCGCTCGCTCCATCTGGTGGCGGAGCAGCGCCGGGTTGATGGGGGGCCTGCCGCGCCAGGCGATCCAGCCGCGGCCGGTGGCGTCGGTCGACATCTTCCTTCCTCCTCGCTCGTCGCGCTCGGTCGGGTGCTCCTCGCAACCGTACGCGAGACGGGTGCCGGAACGCGGAGGCGGCGGGGGGCGTTCGGGTAGGCTCCGGCATCCGTGAGCAGGACCGTGGACGCGGACGTCTGCATCGTCGGTGCCGGCATCGCCGGGCTCTTCGCGGCGTGCTCGCTCCCGCAAGGTACCCGGACCGTCGTCGTCGAGAAGGGCGTGTACGGCGAGGGGTCGAGCCCGCTCGCCCAGGGGGGCCTCGCGGCCGCGATGGGGCCGGACGACTCGCCCGCACTGCATCTCGCCGATACCATGGCCGCCGGGGCCGGATTGGTCGAACGCCGCGCGGCCGAGGTGCTGTGCCTCGAGGCGCCCGACCGGGTCCGCGACCTGGTCGACCTGGGCACGGGGTTCGACCGGGGCGCGGACGGCTCGCTGCACCTGGCCCGGGAGGGCGGGCAGTCGGTGGCGCGCTCGGTGCACACGGCCGACGCGAGCGGCGGGGAGATCGTCCGGGCGCTCCGGATCGCCGCGGCGCCGCTCGTCGAGCGCGTCGAGGGGTACGCGGTTCGCCTGGAGGTGTCGCCGGACGGACGCTGCCTGGGCCTGTGGGCGATGGACGGAGCGGGGTCGTGGGTGCTGGTGCGGGCGCCGTCGATGCTACTCGCATCGGGTGGCGCGGGGGCGCTGTTCGCGTCGACGACGAACCCGCCGGCGGCGACCGGCGACGGGCTGGCGCTGGCATCCTTCGCCGGCGCCCGCCTCGCGGACCTGGAGTTCGTGCAGTTCCACCCGACCGCGTTGGCGGTCGAGGAGTCGCCGCGGCCGCTGCTCACCGAGGCGCTGCGCGGCGCGGGGGCGCACCTGGTCGACGCCGACGGGCAGCGGTTCATGGTGGACTCACACCCGCTGGCGGAGCTCGCGCCGCGGCACGTGGTGACGGCGCAGATCCTGCGAGCGGGGCGGGCGTTCCTTGACTGCCGGTCGATCGGCGCGGAGGAGCTCGAGCGCCACTTCCCGACCGTGCTGGCGTCGTGCCGGGCTCGGGGGTTCGATCCGGTGACCGACCTGCTGCCCGTGGCGCCGGCGGCGCACTACCTGATCGGTGGCGTCGCGACCGACCTGGCCGGTCGAACGTCGATCCCGGGCCTGTACGCGGCCGGCGAGTGCGCCGCGACCGGCGTCCACGGGGCGAACCGCATGGCCGGGAACTCCCTCAGCGAGGCCGTCGTGTTCGGCCGCCGTGCCGCCACCGCGATGTCCGGGGCGGCGAGCCCCGGCGACGCGGAGTGGGGCTCGCCGCCGGAGGGCGGGACCGGCACCGCTTCGTTCACCCGGGCGGCGGTGATCGAGACCGTGACCGAGGGCGCAGGACCGGTCAGGAGCTGGGGCGCGGGCGAGTCCGCGGTGAACCGGCTGGCGGAGATGGCCGAGTCGGCGGCCGGCGCGGACGGACGCGAGGGGTTCGAGCTGGCCGCCATGGTTCGCGCGGGCGAGCTGCTGGTGCGTTCGGCCGTGGCCCGCAGGGAGACTCGGGGCGTGCACGTGCGGTCCGACCATCCCGACCCGGACCCGACGCTCGACCGCGTCCACCTCGTCGCGACCGATGACTGAGGGGACCTCCGCGCGGTGAACGGCGAGCTCGCGCAGGTGGTCTGCCTGGCCGGGGCCGGGAGCGCGTGGCTTGCGGGACCGGGGGACGCGCCGACGACGGAGGCGCAGGTGTCGCACTGGTCGTTCCGGTACGTGGGCGACATCGAGTTCGCCCACGACGACGGCCCGGAGGCGTCGTCGGTGGCCGGGTGGTTGGCAGGGCTCCGCGAACGCGGCGTCTCGCGTCTGTGGCTGACGACCGGTGACGTCGGGCCCGTGCAGCACCGCCGGGGGCCGTTCGCGGAGCGGTACCTCGTGGCGTTCGCCGGGGCGGGGACGTGGAGCCTCATCGCGACCGGCCGGACGAACGAGGTCTGGCGTTCGTCCTGGGAGGTCGCCGACCTGCACGCCCCCGACCAGCGCATCTGGCACGTCGCCTACCGCGGCGCCACCATCGACGAACCGGTCGAGCCGCCCCGGCCGGACATCGGCGCTTCCGCCGACCGGCTGCGCGATGCGATCGGGACCATCCGGGAGTTCGCCGCCGCGAACGGCGCGGAGGAATGGGTCGGCGTGTTCGACACGGCGCTCGGCGGCGGCACCGGCGCCGACCGGGACCTGCTGCCGGATGCGTACCCCGCGGCGGCGCGTGAGCTCTGCGCGACGGCGTCGGGTGCGTGGGTGTTCGGTGGCATGGGCTCCTGGAACGACCTGTCCTTCCAGGGCCCGCTCCGCGAGCAGTACGAACGCGTCTCCGAGGACCTCTACCTCTCGGCCCTCGACGCCATGGTCGCCGCCACGAACGCCGACCTCACCACGGGCTGAGCGAGGCGGACATCAGCCCCGCAGCACGAACCCCATCCGGTCGGCCACCGCGACCAGTACCGGATGGGCGACCGTGAGTGGCTCCGGCGTCCCCGAGATCCGCAGCCCCCGGGAGGCCCGTTCGACGAACAGCGTCACGTTGCTCCAGGACGCCTCGATCGTCGACCACCAGGCGAACCCCGGGTGGCCGTCGTCGAAGATCGCCCCGGCCGCGGGCTGCGTGACCGTGCGGTCGTGCGTCGCCACCGTCGACGGACGAAGCGAACGCCGCTGCAGCTCCCTCGGGTCGTCGAGATCCGGCAGCCGGCCGAGCCGCGAGTCGTCGATCTCGGCCAGCGTGAGCGGCCGGCCGGTTCGGACCAGGTGGCGCGGCTCGACGTCCCGCCCCCGGAACGCCTGCAGCGCCTCTGCGACGGCCGACTCGCGCGTCCGCGACGTGTAGAGCGCCCCGTAACGGCTCGGGTCGTCGTGACGGCTGGAGCCCTGCAGGTGCCGGGCGACGTACAGCGGCCCGCCGGCCTCGCGCGGGCGCGCGCCCGGGACCAGCGGGAACACCCGGTACAGCGTCACGCGTACGAGAGCGCCTCTTCGGCATCGATCGCCGCGAGCACCTCGTTGATGCGCCCGGCCGCCAGCAGCTGCATCGGTCGCCGGTCGCCGAGGTGCGCGTTGAACCCCCACAGCCAGTCGAGCGCGGTCTCCCGGTCGTAGATCGACAGCAGCCGCGAGAGCACGAACTCCGCCCCCTCGAGCTTGCGGCGGTTGTCGGCGTCGGGCTCCTCG
>DATLUW010000507.1:0-2037 GCA_035577825.1 Actinomycetota bacterium
TTCGGGTTCGGCGGGCAGAACGCCTGCATCGCGTTCCGCGCGCTCGACGGCTAACGCACCGCGTGGCAGGCTGCTCGGCATGAGCACGCCTCCCCCACTCCCACCGCCCCCGTACGGGTCGGTCGGGTCCTGGCCACCAGCGCAAGCGGATGATCGCTCCGTCGATCCTCGGCCCGCGTGGCGGCAAGGGCGACCCGGGTGGGCCCTGCTCCACCTGCTCATCGGGTTCGGCGTCTGGTTCGTCGGGCTGGCGGCGCTCGGGGTGGTCCTGGCGATGGCCGGAAGGCAGGACGACCAGCTGAACAGGCTGGACGATAACGGAGGCTTCTTCCTGCTCTCGCTCGTTGGAGCGATCGTCGGCTGGTTCCTGTTCGCCTACGTCGATGGGTCGCCGGCCAGGCGATGGGCCATCTTCGGATGTGTCGCGGGCGGCACGTGGCTCGTCGCCCTGGCGATCGCCCTCAACACGACGATGTAGGTCGCGATCAGTCCTCGAACGACCGGAACCACGAGCCGCCGTTGAACTCGGCGACGATCGCTTTGTTCCCCGCGCCGTTGCCGAGGAACCGGATCCTGCGCGGGTCCCGCTCGGCACCGGCGGCGAACCAGCCGTCATCGAGCGGCAACAACTCCTCGTCCTCGGCGTCGTCGCTCGCTGCGTTCGGCCATGAGATCGCGAGCACGCCCTTGCGCGCGACCACGCGAAGCGTCGGCGCCCACGGATCGTTGCTGCGGTAGAACCCGGTGCAGCGCAGCCATTCCTCGGGAACCGCCTTCGGGTCGGCGCCGGCGTAGCGCTCGCCACGGAACCAGGTTCCGCCGTGGAACGCCTCGACCACCGCACCGCTCTCGTCGCGGCCGAACACCAACGCGTACCGATCGAGCGCGTCGTGCGGCACGAGGAACCCGTCGGTCGGCTCCCCAAGCGGGTCCCGCTCGAGCAACGCCGACACCGGCCCGGCGGTCAGTCGCAGCCCGTTCCCCTCCGCCGAGAACTCGAACACCCTGCCGTCCTCGCCGGTGTAGGTGCCGACGTACTCGGCGGCCTTCGGGATCGACGTCGCCGACGGCGGAACGAGGGGCTCCGGAAGCTCTTGGCCCGCGAGGGACGCGCGCACGCATGCGAACGCGGCGCGCACGAGGTTGCGCAGCCCCGCCCCGTAGCCGTTCTGCAGGACGACGCACCCCAGGCCGTCGGACGGCGACACGGCGAACATCGCGGTGTAGCCGACCATCCCGCCGGAGTGCGCGATCCACCGCGCGCCGTCGTACTCCTCGGCCCACAGCCCGTACCCGTACGTGCCGTTCTCGTCGTCGGGCACGCGCTGCTCGATCCACGCTTCGAAGCTCTCCTCGCTCAGCATCCGCTGCCCGTCGTGGCCGGGAACGTCGCCGCGCGCGAGGAACAGCCGCGCGTACGCGCTCATGTCCAGCACGTTGGAGATGATCGAGCCGTCGGCGGTGTTGCTGATGATCCGGTGCGCGGGCACGAGCGGGTGCCGCAGCTGCACCGGCCGGTCGGTGTAGAGCGGCTCGTAGGCCACCGCGACGTTCTGATACGTGGCGTCGTCGATCACGCCGCCCGAGTCGCGCATCCCAAGTGGCCCGAGCACGTGCGTGCGCAGCAGCTCGTGGATCGGCTCGCCCGTGACCTCTTCGAGGCACGCGCCGACGACCTTCCAGCCATCGTTCGAGTAGAGCCACCGCTCCCCCGGCTTCGTGGTCGCCGGGTTCGTCTTCAGCCGGTGCAGCGCGCCGGGACCGGTCGGCGCGTCCTCCGTGCCGACGAGCAGCCCGGCGGTGTGCGTCATCAGGTCGTGCATCGTGATCGGACCGAACGGCTCGGGGAGCTCGAGCCACGGGAGGATCTCGTTCACCGACACGTGCAGGTCCAGCCGGCCCGCGGCGACCTCCTGCATCGCGATCATCGCGGCGAACGATTTCGAGATCGACCCGATGTGGAAGCGGGTCTCGGGCCGGACCGCGGAGCCGGCCGCGACGTCGGCCAGCCCACGGCACACCACACCGAGAACCTCT
>DATLUW010000508.1:0-5890 GCA_035577825.1 Actinomycetota bacterium
CGGCGCGGGCGCTGGCCGGTCTGGAGCCCGCCGACGCCGTCCCTCGGCGCGTCCCCGTTCCCGTGCTGCGGCCGCCGCTCGGGGTCTGCAAGCCCACACCGGTGACGCTGGGCCCGGCCGGCCGGGTGGTGGTCATGCCCGACCGCGGCGGCGTGGCGGCGCATCTGGTTCGCCTGCTCCGGGATCGAGGCGTCACGCCCCTCGTCGTCGACGACGATCCCGCCCCGGCTGCCCTCCGAGGCCGGCTCGAGGAGTGGGCAGGCGACGGGGCGATCCAGGGCGTCTACTGGCTTCCCGCGCTCGACGCAGAGCCGTCCATCGAGGCGATGACCCCCGCGGATTGGAAGCTGCACGTCCGCCGGCGCGTGAAGCTCCTGTACGCCACGATGCGTTCGTTGTACGAGTCGGTCGCGGAGCCGGAGTCCTTCCTCGTCGCCGCCACCCGGCTCGGCGGCATGCACGGGTACGACGATGCCGGCGCCGTCGCGCCGATGGGGGGCGCGGTGACCGGGTTCGTCAAGGCGTACAAGCGCGAACGGATCGAGCCGCTGGTTAAGGCCGTGGACGTCGAGGCCAACGCCGATCCGGCCCGCGTCGCCGAGCTGATCGTCGACGAGACGATGCGCGACCCCGACGCCGTCGAGGTCGGCTACCGGAGCGGGCTCCGGTGGTCGGTGGCGCTGCGCGAGCGTTCGGCCGACGACGGCAACCCCGGCCTCCCGCTCACCCCCGACACGGTCTTCGTCGTGACGGGCGCCGCGGGCGGGATCGTGTCGGCCATCGTGGCCGACCTCGCGGCCGCATCGGGGGGGACGTTCCACCTGCTGGACCTGGCGCCGGAGCCCGACCCGGACGATCCCGACATCGCTCGCTTCGTCGCCGACCGGGACGGGCTGAAGCGCGATCTGTTCGAGCGGATCAGGGCCCGCGGGGAGCGGGCGACTCCGGTCATGGCCGAGCGGGAGCTGCGCGCCGTGGAGCGCAAGCAGGCCGCCCTGGCGGCAATCGAGGCCGTCCGCTCGTCGGGAGGAACGGCGACCTATCACGAGCTCGACCTCACCGACGCCGGGCAGGTCGGGGCAGCCATCGACGCGATCCGGCGACGGCACGGGCGGATCGACGTGCTGGTGCACGCGGCCGGCATGGAGATCAGCCACGCACTCCCCGACAAGGAATCGCGCGAGTTCGACCTGGTCTTCGACGTCAAGGCGGACGGGTGGTGCAACCTCATGCGCGCGGCCCATGACGTGCCGCTCGGCGCGGCCGTCGCGTTCACCTCCGTTGCAGGCCGGTTCGGCAACGCCGGACAGACCGACTACGCGGCCGCGAACGACCTGCTCTGCAAGCACGTCTCGAGCCTCCGGACCACCCGCCCCGGGACCCGGGGCATCGCCATCGACTGGACCGCCTGGGCCGGCATCGGCATGGCCACCCGAGGCTCGATCCCGCAGGCGATGGCGGCGGCCGGCATCGACATGATGCCGCCCGAGACGGGCATCCCCGTCGTCCGCCGGGAGCTGGTGTCCGGGGGGACGCGAGGGGAGGTCGTCATCGCCGGCAGCCTCGGGACCCTCACGGAGGACTTCGACGAGACCGGGGGGCTCGACCCGGAGCTCGCCGGAGCCCTGGTCGCGCCGGTCGGCGAGGTGGGTCCGATGGTCGGACGCGTCTCGGCGATGACGGCGCACGACGGGCAGACCGTGGAGACCGTCCTCGACCCCCGCGTACAGCCGTTCCTGTTCGATCACGTCATGGACGGGACCGCGCTGCTCCCGGGAGTGATGGGCGCCGAGGCGTTCGCAGAGGTGGCCGCGCTGGCGCTCCCCGGCTGGCGGGTCGCCGCGATCGAGGACATGCGCTACGACGCGGCGTTCAAGTTCTACCGGAACGAACCGAGGAAGCTCGTCCTCCGCGCCGCGTTCCGGCCCGAGGGTGACGAGATCGTCGCCGAGTGTCGGCTGATCGGCGAGCGAACCC
Source organism: Actinomycetota bacterium (assembly GCA_035577825.1). Classification (GTDB taxonomy): domain Bacteria; phylum Actinomycetota; class UBA4738; order UBA4738; family JACQTL01; genus DATBHM01. The sequence goes on from DATLUW010000508.1 coordinate 1,978, forward strand.
TCCCGGTGCGGCCCGACCCGCTTTCGACCACGCACTTCACTGGGTCGGTGCGCCTCTCCCGTGCGGCCTCGGAGCCGCTCCGAATCGACCGGGTGGCGCTCCCGGCGGAGGGCTTCGTCGAGGCCGGAGACATCTACCGCGTCTACTTCCACGGACCGTCGTACCAGGTCCTCGAGCGGGCGTGGCCGTCCGCTCCTGGAGGCGTCGCCCTCGGGCTGTTCCGCGTGGACCTGCCGCCCGATTCCGCGCCGGCGGACGCGCCACTCGTCGCCGCACCCCGTCTGATCGAGTTCTGCTACCAGACGATCGGCAGCTGGGAGATCGCCGAGCTGGGCAGATTCGGCCTCCCACGCTCGTTCGAACGGGTGACCCTGTTCGAGCATCCGGAAGGCCGGCGGACGCCCCTGGTCGCCGTGGTGACCCCCAGGAACGGCGGCGAGGCGTTCGACGCGACGGTGGTCGATGCCGACGGCGGCGTCGTGCTGCGGCTGGACGGCTACCGATCGGTCGAGCTGCCCGGGGCGCTCGATCCGGACCAGGTACAGATCTTCCGGGGGGCCGCCCGCTCGCCGGCGTGACGAGCGACCCTCGTTTTCGGGACCCGCAGTAGGCTGGCCGTCATGACGCCTGCGACGACCACCGGTGAACTGCGCGCGTCCGGGTACCCGGACCGGACCGTGAAGGAGGAGCTCCGGGACAACCTGCTGCGACGACTGGGGACCGGGGAGGACCTGTTCCCGTCGTTGATCGGGTTCGACGATTCGGTGCTGCCGGCGCTCGAGCGCGGCATCCTGGCCGGCCACGACCTGATCCTGCTCGGCGAACGCGGCCAGGCCAAGACGCGCCTCGTCCGCCACCTGCTCGAGCTGCTCGACCCGGAGACGCCGGCGATCGAGGGCTGCGAGGTGAACGACCACCCGTTCCACCCGATCTGCGCCCGCTGCCGCGCGCTCGTGGCCGAACGCGGCGACGGGACGCCGGTCGCCTGGATCCCGCGCGATCGCCGATATGCGGAGAAGCTCGCGACGCCGGACACCGCCGTGGCCGACCTGATCGGCGACGTCGACCCCATCCGCGTGGCAGAGGGCCGGTACCTTGCCGACGAGCTCACGATCCACTACGGCCTGATCCCGCGCACGAACCGCGGGATCGTCGCGATCAACGAGCTGCCCGACCTGCCCGAACGCATCCAGGTCGCGCTGTTCAACATCCTCGAGGAGCGCGACGTCCAGATCCGCGGATACCAGATCCGGCTGCAGCTCGACCTGCTGCTGGTCGCGACCGCGAACCCCGACGACTACACGAACCGCGGCCGTATCGTGTCGCCGCTCAAGGATCGGTTCGGGACGCAGGTCCGGACGCACTACCCCGAGTCGCTCGCCGACGAGGTCCGGATCATGGATCAGGAGGCGCGGCGGCCGGCCGGCAGCGTGCCCGTGCGCATCCCGCGGTTCATGAAGGAGATCCTGGCCGCGCTCACCGGCGAGCTGCGGCGGTCGCCGCACGTGAACCACCGCAGCGGCGTCAGCGTGCGCTACTCGATCGGAAACCTGGAGACCCTGGCCGCGGCGGCAGTCCGGCGGGCGGCGCGGGCCGGGGAACCCGAGGCCGTGCCCCGCGTGTGCGACCTTCCCGCCGTGGTCGAGTCGTCGCTTGGCCGGGTGGAGTTCGACACGATCGAGGAGGGACGCGAGGGCGACATCCTGTCGCGGGCGGTCCGGACGGCCGAGCTGGAGGTGTTCCGGCGGCGGCTGGCGGGGTTCGACTTCCAGCCGGTGCTCGGGCGGTTCGACGACGGGTTCGTGGCGGAGAGCTACGACCTCATGCCGGCGGGGGAGTTCCTCTCGCAGTTCGGCGACCTGCCGGGGTTGGCGAAGCTGCTCGACCGGCTCGGCGTGGAGGAGGAGTCGCCGGGCGTGGCCGCGTCGGCGCTGGAGTTCGCGCTCGAGGGGCTGCACCTGTCGCGCCGGCTGAACAAGGACTCCGACGGGCGGGGCGGATCCCGGTACGAGGCCGCCGAGCCCGGCGGCCAGCGCCGCTAGTTCAGTCCGTCGGCGGGTTGCCGGATTCCGGCTCGCCGAACAGGCGGCGCCACCACTTCCTCACGCGGTGCTGCTCGAGTTCGTCCTCGGTTCGGTGGCGGGCCCACTCGCGCTCCTGTTCCTCGTGGCGGGTGTGCGCGACCTCGCTCTCGACGCCCTGCGGTCTTGGGATCGGTCCGGGAAGTGGCACACACCGAAGGTACGCCGGGCACGTCGAACGGGCAAGAGGCTCGCCGGGTCAGTGTGCCCGGCGGAATCGAGCGAACAGCCGTCGCAGCGGGTGGCGGTGGGGAACCGCTTCCTCCTTGGCGCGCTCGCGATCGGCGATCGCGTCGAGCTCGTGCTCCCGCTCGCGCACGGCGTCGTGCTGGAGCGGCTCGGCTGGCGGCCCTTGACGCATGTCTGAATGGTACGCCCATGGTCGAGCGGGGAGCCAGACGCCGAGGAGCCCTTGGACGGCCGAGCTCGCGGGTTCCCGATCCGGCGGGTAGGATTTGCAGTTGCAATGATCCGGACCCGGTCGTGGGGTGAGGTGGGACGCATGATCCCGTCCCGTGGGTGCTGTCCAGGCGCCCGCGCCGCCGGCCGATGTTCGCGGCGCAGCTGAGCCCGCAGAGTCCCGTTCGTTCCAGCGCCCGAGCACCCGGTCAGGAGGTTCACCCAATGGCAGTCCACACCCTCGACGCCCGCGGTTCTGCGTGCCCGATGCCGATCGTGAAGACCTCGCAGGCGATCAAGACCATCGCCGTGGGGGACACGCTCGAGATCCTCGCGACCGACCGCGGTTCGGTCTCGGACGTCCCCGCCTGGTGCACGTTCACCGGCAACGAGCTGATCGAACAGTCCGAGGACGCCGGCGTGTTCCGGTTCCTCGTCCGGAAGGTGGCGTAGCGCGATGACCCACCTGCAGACGAACCCCACCGACGTCCAGACGAACGGACACACCAGCCAGGCCGACCTGCTCGACCTCCAGGCGCTCATCCGCGAACAGGTCGCCGAGGCGAACCCGCCGAAGAAGAACGGCCTCACGATCATCGCCTGGTCGGGCGACCTCGACCGCATCTGGCCGACGCTGATCTTGTCGACGACCGCCGCCGCGAGCGGCATGCAGGCCACGGTGTTCTTCACGTTCTGGGGGCTGTTCCAGCTGGTGAAGCCGGACGTCCGCATCACCGGCGACCACTGGATGCAGAAGATGCTCTCGGTGATGAACCCGGGCGGCGCGCAGCGCGGCAAGCTCACCAAGCTGAACTTCGCCGGCGCGGGGCCGAAGATGATGCGCAAGCTCGCGCGCGACTACAAGGTCCCCGAGCCCCAGGAGCTGCTCGAGCTCGCCCGCGAGATGGGCGTCCGCCTGCTGCCCTGCCAGATGACGATGGACCTGCTCGGGCTGAAACACGCCGACCTGCTCGACGGGCTCGAGGAACCGGTCGGCGCCGCCACCGCCCTCCTCGAGATGAAGGACAGCGACATCCAGCTCTTCATCTGAACCGTTGAATCGCCCTTCGCGTGCGTTCCGGCCTGGGAGCATGACGGGCCGTGAACGGGATCCATCGTGTGCTCGGGTTCGGCGTGGTCGGGGGGTTCTTCCTGATCATGGTGTGGGGCTTCGCGGCCAAGATCCGCAAGCAGGAGCCCGGAGCGTGGTTCTGGCGGCTGCTGGCGATCGAACAGGTCGTGCTGGGGCTGCAGATCATCGCGGGCATCACGCTGCTGATCATCAACGGGTACAGCGCGAAGCCGCTGCTGCACTACCTGTACGGCTCGGTGTTCCCGATCACGGTGCTCGTCATCGCGCACGTGTTCGCCCGGGACCTCGAGCGCGACAACTACTTCCCGTTCGCGGTGGCCGCGTTCATCTGCTTCGGGCT
>DATLUW010000509.1:0-4595 GCA_035577825.1 Actinomycetota bacterium
CACGACCTGCGGACGCCGCTCGCGTCGATCACCGCGAGCGCCACCGGCCTGCTCGACAGCTGGGAGGCGCTCGACCCGAATCAGCGGCGGGAGCTGCTCGTCACGATCGACGAGGAGGCCGGCCGCCTGAACCGCCTGGTCGGCAACCTGCTCGACCTCGCGCGCATGCGTGCGGGCGCGCTGACGCCGTCGCCCGAGCCGGCCGGGGTCGACGAGGTCGTCGAGGCGGTCATCGCCCGCCTGCGGCCGATTCTCGAGCCCTTCAATGTTCGAACCGTCATCCGGCCGAACCTCCCGGACGCCTGGATCGACCCGATGATGATCGACCAGGTCGTCACGAACCTCCTGGAGAACGCCGCCCGGTTCTCGCCGCCGGGGTCGGAGATCTCGGTCACCGTCGCGAGCTTCCAGGGCGGGATCGAGGTGCGGATCGCCGACCAGGGTCCCGGCATCCCCGAGGACGAACGGCAGCAGGTGTTCGAGCCGTTCGTGCGGAGGGATGCGGGGCGGGGAAGGGGCGGGACCGGCCTCGGACTCGCGATCGCGCGGGCGATCGTGGTCGCGCACGGCGGGCGAATCTCGATCGAGGGCGCGCCGGGCGGGGGGACGGTCGTGGTGTTCCGGCTGCCGGTCGACCGGTCGCCGGCGGCCGTGCAGGCGGGGCCGTGACGCGCATCCTGGTCGTCGATGACGAGCCGCAGATCCTCCGCTCGCTGCGCACCACGCTGTCGGCGAACGGCTACGAGGTCAGCGAGGCCGGGACCGGCGAGGACGCGCTGGCCGTCGCGGCCGCGCAGTCGCCCGACCTGGTCGTGCTGGACCTCGGCCTCCCCGACATGGACGGGACCGAGGTCGTCCGCCGCCTCCGCAGCTGGTCCGACGTCCCGGTGATCGTGCTCTCCGTCCGCGACCGCCAGGACGACAAGATCGGGGCGCTCGACGCCGGCGCGGACGACTACGTGACGAAGCCGTTCGGCCTCGGCGAGCTGCTCGCGCGGATCCGGGCCGCGCAGCGCCGGGCGAGCCGGGGAACCTCGGATCCGCAGCCGGTGCTGACCTTCGACGATCTCACCGTCGACCTCGAACGCCGCCGCGTCCTCGTCGCCGGCGAACCCGTCCACCTCACGCCGACCGAGTACCGCCTGCTCGAGGCGATGGTCACCCACCCGGGCAAGCTCCTCACCCAGCGCTGGCTGCTCCAGACGGTGTGGGGCGGCGGGTACGGCGACGAGTCCAACTACCTGCGCGTCTACGTCCGCCAGCTCCGCCAGAAGCTCGGCGACCGCGCCGACGCGCCGCGGTTCATCCTCACCGAACCCGGCGTCGGCTACCGCTGGCTCCCCGACCCCGAACCGGATCCCTCGATCAGGTGAGGGACGGCGCGCGGGTTCCGTCAACAGGGGCGTGATGTAGGTCATAGCGCAAGCGATAACATGTCGTCATGATCCGAACCCAGATGCAACTGCGGGAAGATCAGGTTCGGGCGCTCAAACGGCGGGCGGCGGAGCGAGGCGTCTCAATGGCTGAGTTGATCCGCGATGCCGTCGATCGCGAGCTCGAGCGCGACGACGAAGAAGCCAAGTGGGAGCGGGCCTTCGCAGTGATGGGGAAGTTCAGATCCGGCCTGGCTGATGTGTCCGAGCGTCACGACGACTACCTCGCCGAGGCGTATCTCGAGTGAGCTCGTTCATCGACACGTCGGCGTTCTACGCGGCGCTCGATGCGGGCGACCAGAACCACGGACGGGCGACGGACTGGTTCGCGGAGGCGCATGCCCGAAGCGAACGATTCCTGACGCACAACTACGTCGTCGTCGAGACCGCCGCGGTCGTTCGAAGGCGGTTTGGCGCCGCGGCGCTGCCCGCCCTGTTCGACGGACTGCTCACTCCCATCCGGGTGTTGTTTGTGGATGCTCCGTTGCACCGGGCGGCCATCGCCGCCCACCTCGCCAGTCCCTCGAAGCCCTCCCTCGTCGACCAGGTGAGCTTTCGCCTGATGCGCGATCGCGGCATCACCACGGCGTTCACGTTCGACGAGGACTTCGACCGGGCGGGCTTCGAAACAGTTCCCTGAGGAACCTCGCGAGGAGAACCGCAGCGGCCGCAGGCGCCGAGAAAGGCCCTCTGACCTGCTGGGATGCGCGGTTCGGCCGCCGGTTGAGGCGCTGCTAGAATCCGCGCTTGAGAATGCTTTCACAAGCGGCTCAAGAGACCTTCTACCAGCAGTACGCCACCCTCATCGGCGTGGTCGTTGCCGGTATCGGATTGGTCGCCGTGGCATTGGTCACCGCCCGCGCGGTTGCGCCCCGGCGTCCCGTCCCCGCCAAGCTCACCACCTACGAGTGCGGGATGGACCCGGTCGGCGAGGGGTGGAGCCAGACCCAGATCCGGTACTACATCTACGCGTTCCTGTTCGTCATCTTCGATGTCGAGAGCGTGTTCCTCTTCCCGTGGGCCACCGTGTTCGAGTCGCTCGGGTACGCGGCGGTCGTCGAGATGGGCATCTTCATCGGCATCCTCGCCGCCGGGCTGCTCTACGCGTGGCGGAAGGGAGTCCTCACATGGGCCTGATCGACAACGTCAAGGTCCCCCAGCCGATGAAGTTCATCCTCAACTGGGGGCGGCGCTATTCGCTGTGGATCATGAACTTCGGCCTCGCCTGCTGCGCGATCGAGTTCATCGCGGCGTCCACGTCGAAGCACGACTTCATGCGGTTCGGCGTCATCCCGTTCGCGCACGGCCCCCGGCAGGCGGACCTGCTGCTCGTGGCGGGGACGGTGACCGACAAGATGGCCCCGGCCATCAAGCGCGTGTACGACCAGATGCCCGACCCCAAGTACGTGATCTCATTCGGGTCCTGTTCGAACTGCGGCGGCCCGTACTGGGACAGCTACTCGGTCACGAAGGGAGTCGACCAGTTCATCCCGGTGGACGTGTACGTCCCGGGGTGCCCGCCCCGCCCGGAGGCGCTGCTGCACGGCATCATGAAGCTCCAGGAAAAGATCGCGCAGGAAGACATCGGGGAGAAGTGGACTGGTGGCATCGCGCCGGCCCCTGTCGGTTCCTGACGTCGGGAACGCCCTGCGGGCACAGTTCGGCCAGGACCTGGCCGACGTCGCCGACCGCGACGGCCACGCCGTCGTGACGATCACCGGACCCCGCTACCGCGAGCTGATCACCGTGCTCCGCGACGATCCCGAGTTCGACTGCGACTACTTCGACTTCCTGACGGCGGTCGACTGGCCGGACGCCAACCAGTTCGAGGTCGTGACCCACGTCTACTCGAACGCGCGCAACCATCACGTGCGCGTGAAGCTCCGGATCCCCCGGGACGAACCGGTCGCGCCGAGCATCCACGACATCTATCCCGGGGCGAACTGGTTCGAGCGCGAGGCCTGGGAGCTGTTCGGGATCGTGTTCGAGGGGCATCCGCACCTCGTGAAGCTGGTGCTGCCGGAGCCGTTCGAGGGGCACCCGCTCCGCAAGGACTTCGAGCTCATGAGCCGGGTCGCGAAGCCCTGGCCGGGCGCCGCCGAGGGCGAGGAGGCCGAGGAAGAGTGACGGCCGCCCTCGTCCAGCACGTGCTCGGCCTGCCGGTCGCCCAGGCGAACCCGTCGTTCGTGAACGACATCTTCAGCGGGTTCTGGCTGATCGTGATCGTGAAGTCGCTGCTGGTGCTGATCGTGTTCCTGTCGGCGCCGATGGTCGTCGGCTACATGGAGCACAAGGTGCTGGCGCACTCCCAGGCGCGCCTCGGGCCGTGGTACGCGGGTCGGTGGCACGGCTGGGCGCAGCTCATCGCCGACGGCGTGAAGTTCGTGCAGAAGGAGGACGTCATCCCGTCAGCCGCTGACCGATGGGTGTTCGGCCTGGCGCCGGCCGTCGCGATGATCCCGTACATCGTGCTGTTCGCGGTGATCCCGTTCGACAGCGGGATCTACGCCGAGAACCTCGACGTCGGCATCTTCTTCGTGGTGGCCGTGTCGTCGATCAGCGTGATCGGCATCCTCATGGCCGGCTGGTCGAGCGCGAACAAGTTCTCGCTCATCGGCGCCCTGCGGGCCGCGGCGCAGCTCATCGCCTACGAGCTGCCCCTGATCCTCGCGGCGGTCGCCGTCGTGATGCAGTCGAGCGGCCTCGGGGTCAACCCGCCGGGCCACGCCAGCCTGTCCCTGGTGAACATTACCGAGGCCCAGCAGAACCTGTGGTTCGTGTTCCCGCAGATCGTGGGGTTCGGGATCTTCATGATCGCGGCGCTCGCCGAGCTCACACGGCCGCCGTTCGACATGCCGATCGCCGACTCCGAGATCATCTTCGGCGCCTACACCGAGTACTCGGGGCTGCGGTTCGCGTTCTTCCTGCTCGCGGAGTACGGCGGCATCGTGGCGCTGTCGGCTGTGGCCTCGGTGCTGTTCCTCGGCGGCTACCAGGGGCTGCCGCTGTTCGGGTTCATCCCGGGGTGGATGTGGATGGCCGCCAAGATCCTCGGGCTGTCGTTCTTCATCATCTGGCTCCGGGCCACGTATCCACGGCTCCGCGAGGACCAGTTGCAGCGGTTCTCGTGGATCGGGTTGATCCCGCTGGCCCTGCTGAACC
>DATLUW010000510.1:0-3388 GCA_035577825.1 Actinomycetota bacterium
AACCCGTCCTCGTCGGGATACCGCGCACGCACCTTGGGCCTCCCCTGTCGTCGGAACCGTGCCCCGATGATCCCCGGCGCCATTGCAGTCCGATTGCAACGCCGCTGCAACCGGGGTGGCCAGCATGGCCCCGTCGGACCGCCGTGGTCCGGCGAAGGGAGTGATGCCAGATGGCGATCACGGAGGAGGAGGCCCGGGCCACCGGCCAGGGCTACACCCTCGAGGGCACGTTGCTGGAGGCGTGTTCGTGCGGGGTGCTCTGCCCGTGCTGGATCGGCGAGGACCCGGACGGCGGGTCGTGCGACGCGTTCGTCGCGTACAAGTTCAGCTCGGGGACCATCAACGGGGTCGACGTCGGCGGGCTGTCCCTGGTGAACGTGGTCCGGATCCCGGGGAACGTGCTCACGCCGGGGTCGTGGAAGATCGCGATGTTCGTCGACGAATCGGCCTCGGACGAGCAGTTCCAGGCCATCGTCGACGCGTACGGCGGCAAGCTCGGGGGGCCGCTGGCCGACCTGGCAGGCCTCGTCGGCGAGGTCGTCGACGTGGTGCGCGCCCCGATCGCGCACGAGATCGTCGGGGGAACCGGGACGCTCCGGATCGGCGACGTACTGTCGAGCGAGATGGCGCCGTACACCGGCCCGGACGGCACGACGACGACGCTGCAGAACACCGTGTTCTCCACGGTGCCCGGGTCGCCGGCGTACGTGTCGAAGGCCTCGTCCCACACCGTCAACCTCCCGCAGTACGGGATGGTGTGGTCGTTCGAGGGCCGCAATGCGATCCAGTCCGACTACCGGATCTCCTTCACGCCGGAGGCCTGAGATGGCGAGCGATGTCGCGACGACCACTGCGGGCGCGGTTCCGGCCCGGTCCGCCTGGCGGGGACGGGCCCCGGTGGTCGTCGCCATCGCCGTCGCCTGGACGCTGGCCATCGTCGCCGAGGCCACCGGGAACGGCACCAAGCTGCACCACGACGCGCTGATCCACGGCACGCTCCCGAAGTGGGAGGCCCTCGTCCTGTTCCTCGTGGCCTGGCAGGCCATGATCGCGGCGATGATGCTGCCGTCGAGCCTGCCGATGGTCCGGCTGTTCTCGAAGACCTCTGCCTCGCAGGACCATCGCGGCCGCGTGATGGCGTCCTTCCTGGGCGGCTACGCGCTCGTGTGGACGGCGTTCGGCGCGATCGCGTTCGTCGGGGACCTGTTCCTGCACCGGTTCGCCGACCACAACGCGTACCTCTCCGCCCACCGGAACTACATCGCCGGCGGGGTGATCCTGCTGGCGGGCGTGTTCCAGTTCTCGAGCCTCAAGGAGAAGTGCCTGCAGGAATGCCGGCACCCGGGCGTGTTCCTGATGCGGCGGTACCGACGGGGCGAGGCCGCCGCCCTGAAGATCGGCGCCGGGCACGGCGTGTTCTGCCTCGGATGCTGCTGGGCGCTGATGCTGCTGATGTTCGCGGCCGGCGTGGCGAACCTGTGGTGGATGGCCCTCCTCACCGCCGTGATGGTGTACGAGAAGGTCGGCCGTCACGGCGACACGCTCTCGCCGATCGTGGGCGTCGGCCTGCTCGCGTTGGGCTCCCTCGTGGTGCTCGGCGTGCACGTGCCGGCGGTTGCGTTCGGATAGCGATCGGGACGACGAAGGGCCGAGCCGCGAAGCCGCCCGGCCCTTCGCACCATGCGAACGTGGAGGCCGGGCGGCTTCGCCGCCCGGCCTCCACCGGCGTTGCTGTTCGAGGAGCTAGTGGGCGTGCCCGTGGCCGCCTGCGGCCGCGGGCTCCTCCTCCTCGGGCTTCTCGACGACCGCGGACTCCGTGGTCAGCACGAGCGCGGCGATGGAGGCCGCGTTCTGCAGCGCCGACCGGGTGACCTTGGCCGGGTCGATAATGCCCGTCTTGAACATGTCGACGTACTCGCCCGTCGCCGCGTTGAAGCCGCGGTGCTCGCCCTCGGAGCGGATGTGCTCCACGACGACCGCGCCCTCGTAGCCGGCGTTCTCGGCGATCAGCCGGGCCGGATCGGCAAGCGAGTCCTTGACGATCCGCGCGCCGGTGGCCTCGTCGCCCGACAGGTCGAGCTTCTCGAGCGCCGCCTCGACGCGGAGCAGGGCGACGCCGCCGCCGGCGACGATGCCCTCCTCCACCGCGGCCTTCGTCGCGGACACGGCGTCCTCGATGCGGTGCTTCTTCTCCTTGAGCTCGACCTCGGTCGCGGCCCCGACCTTGATCAGCGCCACGCCCCCGGCCAGCTTGGCCAGGCGTTCCTGGAGCTTCTCGCGGTCCCAGTCCGAGTCCGTCTTGTCGATCTCGGCCTTGATCTGGTTGACCCGGCCCTTCACGTCCTCCGGGTTCCCCTGGCCCTCGACGATCGTGGTGTCGTCCTTGGTGACCACCACGCGCCGGGCCTTGCCGAGCAGGTCGACGGTCGCGTTCTCGAGCTTCAGGCCGACCTCCTCCGAGATGACCTGGCCGCCGGTGAGGATGGCCAGGTCCTGGAGCATGGCCTTGCGGCGGTCGCCGAACCCGGGCGCCTTGATCGCGATCGCGGAGAAGGTTCCCCGGATCTTGTTCACGACGAGCGTCGCGAGCGCCTCGCCCTCGACGTCCTCCGCGATGATGACGAGCGGCTTGCCGCCCTGGAGGACCTTCTCCAGGACCGGCAGGACCTCCTGCACGCTCGAGATCTTCTTGTTGACGATCAGGATGTAGGGGTCCTCGAGGACCGCCTCCATCCGCTCGGGGTCGGTGACGAAGTACGGCGAGATGTAGCCCTTGTCGAACTGCATCCCCTCGACGAACTCGAGCTCGATGCCGAACGTGTTGGACTCCTCGACCGTGACCACGCCGTCCTTGCCGACCTTGTCCAGGGCGTCGGCGATGGACTTGCCGATCTCGGGCGAGGCGGCGGAGATCGTCGCGACGTGCGCGATCTCCTCCTTCTCCTCGATCTCCTTGGCCTGGTCCTTGATCGCCTCGACCGCGGCCGCGACCGCCTTCTCGATGCCCCGCTTGAGGGCCATCGGGTTGGCGCCGGCGGCGACGTTCTTCATGCCGCGGTGGACCATGGCCCGCGCGAGCACCGTCGCCGTCGTCGTGCCGTCGCCGGCCACGTCGTTGGTCTTGGTGGCGACCTCCTTGGCGAGCTGCGCCCCGAGGTTCTCGAACGGGTCGTCGACCTCGACCTCACGGGCGACGGTCACACCGTCGTTGGTGATGGTCGGGGCGCCCCACTTCTTGTCGAGGACGACGTAGCGGCCCTTGGGGCCGAGGGTCACCTTCACGGTGTTGGCGAGTGCGTCGACGCCGCGCTCGAGGGAGCGCCGGGCGTTCTCGTCGAACTCCAGGATCTTCGGCATCTGCGGGATGCCCCTTTCGTCAGTGCTGGTT